>CAYLJT010000586.1:0-5808 GCA_964383995.1 uncultured Polyangiaceae bacterium | reverse complement strand
GGAACGCGCCCGGTCGCGCGGTGGTATCCCATGGCCGCGAACGCCGCCGTGCTCTCGTGCCGCGACTCCACCAGCGTCACCCCGGGGGTGCTCAATACGGCCTCGAACAGCGGGCTAATCGGGCCGCCCGGGACCCCAAAGTAGGTGTCCACCCCCGAAGCGAGGAGCGCCTCCACGATGCGTCGGCCCGCCGTGGACGGCTCGTCCATCGGGGCGATCTCGCGGATGTACGACGTGCGGCCCGCGTCGATCTCGAAGTCCTCCTCCTCGTCGTGGGCGAGGGAAAACCCCGAGCGAGGTGCGTTGTCGTCGAAAAGCGGGAGGGCCACTGTGGAGCGGGACATGGGGCTTTCCTTGCGGGCAGAACGGCCCCGGGCCGCGTCCTTTGCGCGCACGTGGGAGGCACGCCAAAGGCAACAGTCACCGGGGCACGCAGCGCGCCGCGATAGTGTAATTGGTCTAACTAATTTCCCCTCGTCGAGCTTCGCTTCGATTCGCGTAGGCACTACGAGGCTCGTCGAAACGAATCCTTTTTAGGGAGGATTCGATGGGGGCAACGAGCGAGCGTAAAATAGCAACGATGGGGGTAAGTGCAAGACAAATGCGCCTAGTGTCCTACACTTGCGCCATGGCCCCCGAGTAGGTTAGATTGCAAGTTTTTTTCGCTTCACCTGATAGGTTCGTATCCGTGTCCTACCGGGAGCGCGTCCTCGACATCGTGGGGCCCCACTGCGATCTCGCAGAACGGCTCAACGCTGCCCCGACCTGGGCGGAGGTGCGCGGCGTCTACTTCAAGTCGACCCTCGATGAGCTCGACCGCCGCGGGCTTCGTGGCGCCTTCGAGAAAGTTGTGCCCGAGGTTCGGCGCGCGACCTTCACGCTCTATCCGCTGACCGACTACCTGGTGTGGATCGCCTTCGCCGGAGCCCTCGTTACGTCTCCCGCTGCGTTGCACGAGGGCATGTACGACCTCATGCGCGGCAATTCGCGCTATTTTGGCCAGAGCCTCTTGGGGCGAGGCCTGCTTCGGCTCATTTCGCACGATCCCGCGCGCCAGCTTCACCAGGCCATTCAGTCGAAGCGCGCCGTGACCAACTACGGACGCTGGTCGATCGCCCACGAAGAGCCTCGTCACGTCGAGGTGAGGCACGAAGACGAGTACGTCTGGATCGATAGCGCCCTCGCCGGCGCCGCCGTGGGGGGGTTCGAGGCTTGTGGGGTGCTGCCGAAGGTGGAGGCAAAGCTCGACGATCCCTACAACGGCAGCCTCATTTTTCGCTGGTGACGCCGAGGCCGGTCAGCGATTGCGCGGCGTTCCGGAGCCGCGAGGCGGTATGACATACTCCGCCCGTTGGATAAGCGCCCCACAGCTTCGTCGATCCTGCTCTTGTTCGAGCGTCCGCACGCCCATTTCCTGAGCGACCAGGGGGTCGCCGAGCTCGCCGCAGCGGTTCACCTCCCGGTGGTGGCGCGTACGTTGGACGGCAATCTGCGGGACGGCGTCCCGAACGCGCGGCTCGGCAACCGCGATATCGCGCTGCTGTTCGCCGCGGTCGACGATGCCTCCGCGCTCTCGGCCATCGAGGCGGGCGCGGACGAGGTGTTGATCGTGCCCGAAGAAGGTGGCGCGGTGGACTTCGTCCAGGCTGCTCAACGCGCGCTCGTGCGAGCAAGTGTCCGACTGCACACCGAGCGTCTGTTCGGGAGCGCCGCGCATGCGGAGAAGCTCCGAGCCCTGGGAGCCCTCGTGGCCGGCGTCGCCCACGAGATCAACAACCCCTGCGCCGCGCTCTTGCTGTCGATCGAGGTCGTGCGCCGCCGCCTCACCCCGTTGTTCGAGCTGGCGCGGGAGGCGAGCTCGCCCGAAGCGTACAAGCGGGGATTGGAGGCCACGCTTCGTCGAGTCGACATGCAGCGCTCGCTTCCCGACATGTCCCCGATCCTCGACGACATGGCGCGGGCGACCGACTCGATATCCGCCATCGTGCGCGATTTGCGGGTGTTCACGCGCGCCGACGAGCTCGAGCAGCCCCAGCGCGTCGACCTCCACGAGGTCCTCGATCAAGTGCTGCGTCTGGCGGGCTCGCGCATCACGGCCGTCGGACATTTGGAGCGGGACTACGCCGCGGAGCTGCCTCCGGTGTTCGTCCCGCGCTCCCGGCTCGCGCAGGTGCTCACCAACATTTTGGTCAACGCGGCCCAGGCCATCACGCAGATCGAACGGCCCGTGCATCGCGTGCGCGTCTCGACGCGCGCCGATGAGGAGGGCGTAGTCGTCGCCATTTCGGACACCGGTCCGGGCATCTTGCCTGAGCACCTCGACCGTATCTTCGACCCCTTTTTCACGACCAAGAAGCCCGGGGAAGGCACGGGCCTCGGGCTCGCGCTATCGACCGATCTGGTGCGCCGGATGGGCGGTCAAATCATCGCCGAATCGAACCCGGGTGAGGGCGCGACGTTCCTCGTCTACCTGCCCTCGGCGCCCGACGACGTGCTCGAAGAAGAGTCCCGCGACGCGCGCTGGGTGCAGGCCGCCTCGCCTCGCCGTCGGGTCATCCTGGCCGTCGACAACGATGAGCGGGTGCTCCGCGCGTACGCCCGCACGCTGCGCGACAGCTACGATGTGCTGTTGGCGACCGATGGACAAGAAGCCATCGACCTTTTGCGCTCGGGCTCCCAGGCCGATGCCGTGTTGACCGATCTGCAAATGCCCGAGGTCGACGGTCGGCAGTTGATGGCGTGGCTGGAGGAGCACCGGCCGGAGCTTTCGGGGCACGTGGTGGTGGTCACGGCGACGCCTTTGACCGAGGCCGAAGACGGGGTCCTCCGCGGGCGGTGCGCCGCACTGCTGGCGAAGCCGGCGACGCACGAAGGTCTGCTGTCCGCGATCGAGCGCGCCTTGCCCGTGCCGGCCGACCTGCTCGTCGAGTAGCAAGCAAAAAGCGCCAAGCGGGGACGTTTTTCGGGGGAAAAGCGCGCTCTGGTGGACTCCACTTCGTCCCACCGTGGCCCTCTGCGCTCCGGTCCGTGCCCACTTTTCAGGGGCTTGCGGCGGACCCCGCCCCGCGTTGGTGCCATGAAGGTGGTTATCCTACATTAGCGAAAAAGGCCAAACTGTTGACTAATTTTGGGTGTCTCCGTAGCTTGGCCGGACTCCGTGGGAAGAAGTGGCAAAGAGTGTCAAGTCAGCGGGCGCCGGACCCCGGGTGACCTCGAAAAAGCGCCGAAGGTGGCGCCATGACGGTCATGTTCCGCGGCCAGTACGAGCACGCCATCGACGAAAAGGGGCGGACGAGCCTCCCCGCGCGCTTTCGCGACGGCCTCGCGGCCGATGGCGACGGGCGCCTCGTGCTGACCAAGGCGCTCTTCGACCCCTGCCTTCACGCCTACCCGATGCGTGCTTGGGAAGAGCTCGAGGCCAAGATCGCTGCGCTGCCCCAGTTCGACAGCAACGTCGTCGCGTTTCGCCGGCGCTACCTGTCTGCGGCCGTCGAGTGCGAGCTCGACAAACAGGGGCGAATCCTGGTGCCCCCGCAGCTCCGCGAGCACGCGAGCCTGAGCAAGGACGTGTTGTGGGCGGGGATGGGCAAGACCGCCGAGCTCTGGTCCCGCCCGCTGTGGGACCGCGCTCAAACCATGAGCGAGGCCGAGCTCGAAAGCTTCAAGTCGGACATCGCCGACAAGCTTCGCCTCTAAGCGCGAGGAAATTCGCCCCGTGAATGTCGTCAACGTCGTCCCCATGCATCCCCTAGAACCCCCGCCCAGCGTCGAGCCCTCCCACGTCAGCGTGCTCCTGCGCGAGACGGTCGCGGCCCTCGCGCCCACGGAAGGTGGCCTCTACGTCGATGCAACGCTCGGCGCAGGTGGACACGCGGAGGCCCTCCTCGACGTGCCCGGTACGCGGCTGATTGGCTTCGATCGCGATGCCTCCGCGTTGAGCCTCGCGCGCGCGCGCCTCGCTCGTTTCGGTGACCGCGTGACCTTCGTGCATGGGCCCTTCTCGACCTTGGAACACGAGCTCGCGCGGCTCGATCGCAGCGGCGTTGACGGCGTGTTGGCCGACCTCGGGGTCAGCTCGATGCAGCTCGACGATGCCGAGCGAGGCATGAGCTTCCGTCGCGCAGGTCCCATCGATATGCGCATGGATCCGAGCTCCGGCGACACCGCGCTCGAGCTCATCGACGAGCTCTCCGACGACGAGCTCGCCAACGTGATCTACCGCTTCGGCGAAGAACGCCGCTCGCGTCGCGTGGCGCGCTGCATCAAGCAGGCGCGCGAGGCCGGCGAGCTGAAGACGACCCTCGATCTTCGCCGCGCCGTGGTGCGCGCCGTCGGGCCTGCGAAGCAGAGCGGTCACGACCCCGCGACGCGTACGTTTCAGGCCCTGCGCATCGCCGTCAACGGCGAGCTCGATGAGCTCGATAGGCTCATCCAAGCCGCCGCCAAGGTGCTGGTCCCGGGCGGCGTGCTGGCCATCATCTCGTTCCATTCCCTCGAAGATCGCGCGGTAAAACGAGCCTTTTTGAACCGTGCGATCTGGGAGCCGCTGACCAAGAAGCCGATCGTCGCCACGGACGAAGAGGCCGCTGAGAACCCTCGCTCGCGGAGCGCGAAGCTGCGTGCCGCGCGGCTCTGCGACGGCGTGTTCGGTGGCGTCGAGGAGAGGCTCGCATGAAGCAACGACCCTTCTTGGCGCTGTGGTCCATCGCCGTGGTCGCGACCGTGCTCGCCTTCGTCGTACACCTTGGTTTGCGTGGAAAAACCGTTGATTTGGGCTATCAGCTCGGTCGTTTGCGCGCGGAGCAAGCGCGACTGCGCGAGGTGAAGCGCGTGCTCTCCTTGGAAGCCGCCAGCTACGAAACGCCGCAACGCGTCGAGATGGTCGCGCGCTCCCTGCTCGGCATGACACCGCCCCCCACCGAGCGGGTGATCGTGCTCAAGGCGCCGCCGCCCAACCGCGCCCCCGACGGTGCCGTCGACGAAGCCGAGGAGAAGGCTCCGTGAAGAACCTCGACCCCAAACGAGCTCGCTGGATTCGCGCACGAATGGGCATGATTTGCGGCCTTTTGGGGCTCGGCCTCGGTCTCGTCATGTCGGGCGCGCACCACATCCAGGTCGAGGACGGCGACGCTTGGTACAGCCTCGCCGAGAAGCAGCGCCAACGCCGTCTGCACATCGAGCCGAAGCGCGGCACCATCTACGATCGCAACGGCGCGCCGCTGGCCGAGAGCGTGGAGGTGCCGAGCGTGTCCGTCGACGCCGTCGAAATGCTCCGCGGCATCGACGAGCAATACGTGCCGATGCGTATCAACCAATACGCCGAGCCGATCGCCAAGGCGCTGTCGATGGACCCCGCGCAGGTGGTCGAAAAGCTCAGCCGCCGCAGGCGTTTCGCGTGGCTCAAACGCCGCGTCTCCGAGGAAGAGGTCGCGGCCATTCGCGCCCTCGGCGACAACACCCAACGCTATCCGATCCGCGGCCTCGTGATCGAAGGCGAGGGGCGGCGCTTCTACCCGAACCGCGAGCTCGCTGGGCCGCTCGTAGGCTTCGTTTCCCCCGAAGGACGGGGTCGTGAGGGGCTGGAGCTGAGCCTCGACGAAGAGCTGCGCGGGCGCGTGTCCGAGGTGCGTGGTCTGCGTGATCGCGCGGGCCGCTTGATCTTCTCCGAGGGCCTGGCCGACGAGCAGGCGCTGGCTGGGCACAACGTCTATCTCACCATCGACAAGGGCATTCAGTTCACCGCGGAGCGTGAGCTCGAGGCCGCGATGAAGACCTACGAGGCCCTCGGCGGTTCGATCGTCGTCATCG
>CAYLJT010000585.1:0-5814 GCA_964383995.1 uncultured Polyangiaceae bacterium | reverse complement strand
ATCTGCCGCGGCGAAAGGTCGCGAAATTCAGGTTGATTCGCGGTGTCGATGACGCGGCGGCGCTCCTCCGGACTGAGCTTGTGCTTGGGTGCGCTCCCGGACTCTGCACGACGGTCGTCACCGCCGCTATCGACCCGCCAGCGCGCGAGTGTTCGGTCCGTGACGCCGAGCACCTCACAAGCACGTTGCTCGCGTGCGCCGGCTTTCACAGCCCGATCAACGAGCGCAAGAATCATTCGTCGTTCCTCGGCTCCATGTCGTCGTCCTCGTCCCCCCAAATAGCTTGGACTTTTTTTTGGAGCACCAAGAGCGCCGCCGCCTCGGCAAGTGCCTTGTCTTTGCGCCGAAGCTGCTTTTCGAGCTCACGCACGCGTTTCTGCTCTGGGCGACTGCTACGCTGCGGCTTCAGCCCCTCGAGCGCAGCGGCCCGCCATTCGCGCAGAGTTGCCTCGTGGAGGCCCTCGCGGCGCAGGAAGGCGCCGAGCTCGGTGTCCGACAGCCGCGATGCCTCCAAGACCGCACGGAGGCGCTCCTCGGGGCTCCAATCCTCGGGACGACGGGGTTTCGGGGCATCAGCGGCGGGCGGGGGCGCGGACTTGCTCATGCCGGCAAGATTACCCCGAGCCCGCGCGAGCCACCTCGAAAGTGTCGATTGCGGCACGCCGACCTCGGCCGAGAGGGCCACCGCCGACATAGCCCGCGGCCCTGCCATCCGCTGGACCATCTTTGACTTGAATGCTTCACTGTATTCGTTCACTCTGCTTTCTCGACTGTCCCGCCCTCGTGGGAAGAGATTGAAAATTTTCGGAATCGATCCGGAGAAGGTGAAACGGATCGTGGGGACAACTCTTCTGACACAGGGGGCTTCGGGGAGCCTCACCATAGTCAAACCAACTCAGCTGACCGGGCTCGTTCAACAAGCGTTTTAACGACGGTCGCCCCGCCGCTCGCAGGTTCGCCGCGGTGCGCGGGCGCGAAAACGCTATTCCGCTGGGCAGCCTCGAGAAAGCGCGTCAATTCTGGGCTTGCGAACGGGGATAGGTCATCGCTCGGAAAGATAGCACGTGAGAAGTCGCACCAGCTCGGATACGAACAGCGGGTGGCCGAGTAGTTCGGGGCGATCCGTTGCGGCTTCGTGGATGACGGCGTGCACGGCCACGCCGACAACAAAACGAGCCAGCTCCACGTCCGGCACCTTCACGAGGGGAGCGATGGCCTCTGCCCATCGAACCTCTGCCTCACCTTGCGGTGCGCTCTTTCGCATCGTACGCGGAAGTTCGTCGGCGAAGACCCGGTGCAGTGCCGGATTCACGCGGTGCTCGCTCACTACGGCCTCAAGCATCAGCCGCAAGTTTTCCTCCAATGATGATTTGGTCGATGGCGCCGGCCATCGGTGGCTCATCTCCTGGACGTGACGGCGCTGCAGCTCTGCTACGATCGATTCCTTGTTTGGAAAGTACTGGTAGAGCGACGCGATGTTCACTCCAGCCTTCTGGGCCACATCGTTTGTCGTGAAGGCGTGCCATCCGCGCTTGGTCAGAATGTAAGTAGCGGCCTGCAAAATCGCCTCGACGGTTGCGGTGGAGCGCTCCTGGCGGGGCCGTTTGCGTGCCGAAAGCTTCTTCTTGGGCATGTCGTGAAATTCCTGGCGGAATGCAAGTTTCGCCAATGCAAGTCATAGCTTATATTTTGGAGTATGGCACTCCTCACAATTCAGCTGTTCGGTGCAGCACTCCTCGTAGTTGCGGCCGGCGTCGTCCTTCGGTGGCTTTGGCAATACGTGTGGCTGACGCGCCGGTGGCACCGTCCTCGTTTGGCAGAGCGCTATGGCAGGGGGAGCTGGGTGCTGATCACAGGTGCTAGCGACGGCTTGGGAAAGGCATTCGCGTGGCACTTTGCAGAGCATGGCTTCAACCTGCTTCTCGTGTCGCGCACCCTAGAGAAGCTCAATCGGCTGAAGACGGAGTTTGCAGCACTCGGGGTCGAAGTCCGCACGCTTTGCGCGGACTTGTCCGACTCGTCGGAGGATACCTACGAGCGAATCGCTGACGCCGCGCGCGTGGTTGATCTCGCGGTCGTCGTCAACTGCGTCGGAGCCACCGTGCACCGTCGTTATGCCGATGTCCCCTCTGCTACGGTTCGTCGGCTGCTCGCGATCAACGTCAGCACCACATCGCTCATCACGCATGCAACTCTCCCCATCTTGCTCGGCCATGCAGAGTCAAGTGGTCGTCGGAGCGCTTTGATCAACGTTGGGTCCATTGTCGGCCATTTCCACTGGCCAGGGACGCAGCTTTACGGCGCATGCAAAGCCTTCATTGACCATCTCACGGTTCCACTCGGCTTCGAGTACAAGCGGCATCTGGACGTTTTGTCCTTTCAGCCCACTGTGATGGCTACGGCGATGGCGGCCGGAACTGAACCTGCGGCCATCACCATACCCCCGCAAGCGGCCGCGCGCGCGGCCCTGGCTCAGCTCGGGCACTGCGTTAGCTCCCACGGTCACTGGCGCCACGGTCTCCTTGCCGCCTTGTTCTCAATTATGCCAACCAGACTCCGCAACAGCATCTTCATGGGGACGGCGCTGGAGATGGGTGAGGTCGAGGTAGCTAAGGAGCGCGCTGCCTGACCTTTGAGCTCACGAGGTCGCGTCAACGCAGTCTGCCCAACGTCTGGCACCACCCGCGCGGTGCAAGTCCCTGCCGGGCCCGTGCGCTCGGGTCCGTACCTGAAAGTAACTGCGTCGCCGCGAGGCGAGGTGGAGAGCAACGGTTCGGCGAATCGCCGATCCGCAATCAAGTGAATCCATTTCGGCCCACAGGAGCGGCCAACCTGCCGATGGTGGTGAAGCCCAGAACCGAAAGGAAAGCCCGTCGCACTCAGGGCGCATAGGTGACGACGGGGCGAATGTGGGTGGTTGGGAGCAGAGCGGCGAGAAGGTTGTGCGACAGAAGCAGGGAGACCTGACCGTGGGTCAGTCGAAAGACGGAAGGTAAGACGGTCAGGAGTCAGAGCCCCCATACGAGCGATAAAGCGGCGTAACGGCCGCGAAGCAAAGGGGGGTAGGCAGGGGGCAAGGCAAGCGGAGACGTGGAGACCATGACGAAGGAACAAAAACCGTCGCCAGCGCCCTCGCGGGGCTAAACAAGGCGGAAAGACCCGGGCCCGATGGGCTTGGGTCGAACCTACGGTATGGACGACACGGATGCTGGCAGCCCTCGAAACGGGGGTGAAAGGAGGACGTTGGTTCAGCTTGATGGATAAGATCTACGCCCCAGCCAACCTCGCGGCGGCCTGGAAAAGAGTCCGCAGCAACAGGGGAGCAGCCGGGGTAGACGGCCAATGCGTCGCGCAATTTGAGCGGGACGCGGCGAAGTATCTCGACGAGCTGCATCGGGACCTTCGAGGCGGAAGGTACCGCCCGAGCGCCGTGCGACGGCAGTACATCGAAAAGCCGGGGACGAAGCAAAAACGTCCGCTGGGCATTCCTACCATCGCTGACCGAATCGTACAGACGGCCTTGCGTCACGTGTTGGAGCCCATCTGGGAGGTGAAGTTTGCCGACCAGAGCCATGGATTCCGACCCGGACGCGGATGCAAACACGCTTCGGCGCGTCGAGTCGCTGTTGCGAGACGGCTACAAGTGGATTGTGGATGCCGACATCCAAAGCTATTACGACACGATCGATCATGGTCGGTTGATGGCGGACGTGGCGAAGGAGGTGGCGGACGCGGCGAAGGGTAGAGTGCTCGGCCTGCTCGAAGCGCTTCTGGAACAGCCGGTGATGGAAGCTAGCTCGAAATGGCAGCCAGAGGAAGGGATTCCGCAAGGGTCTACCATCGGTCCGCTGATGGCGAACATCTACCTCCACCCCGTCGACGGGGCGATGAAGTCTGAAACGTGGGAGGTTACACGTTAGGCCGACGATCTGGTCATCCAATGCAGGAACGAGGGAGATGCCCACATAG
This sequence comes from uncultured Polyangiaceae bacterium, assembly GCA_964383995.1. Taxonomy (GTDB): domain Bacteria; phylum Myxococcota_A; class Polyangia; order Polyangiales; family Polyangiaceae; genus CAYLJT01. Next base: position 1,845 of record CAYLJT010000585.1, on the reverse strand, counting down.
CGCTCCGTCGCCTCCGTCAGGAGATGGCCAAATGCGGTCTTGTACTTCATCCCGAGAAGACAAGGGTGGTCAATGTCAACCAACAGGGGTTCGACTTTCTCGGTTATCACTTTCAGGGCAACAGCAAAACGCCGCGAAAGAAAAGCCTGGTGGGCTTCAAGGACCGCGTCCGAGAGCTCACGAGGCGTCTGAACGGCAATAGCTGGGTGACCGTCATTGCCCGCCTCAACGCCACGGTGAAGGGCTGGTTTGAGTACTTCAAACACGCCGCCAAGAGCACCTTCCCGCCCTTGGACGCCTGGATACGCATGCGGCTTCGCAGCATACTGCCCCGGCGTCACAGAAAGCGCGGGGTAGGAAAGGGCTGGTGTCATTACGACTGGACCAATGAATACTTCGCGAAGCTCGGGTTGTTTACGATGACCACAGCCAGGGTAGTAGCGTGCCAGTCTTCGAAAGGAGCCCACTGACCGGAGAGCCGGATGCGGGAAATCCGCCCGTCCGGTTCGGTGGGAGGGGGGCCGGAACTAAACACCGGTCCCCCTACCCCTATCGAGTTGGGCTGCATTGATTGCGAACAGGATGCCCTCCATATTGCCCTGTTCATCTTGCGGACGAGGAGACTACCGCCGCCGCCAGGAGGACGTTGGGCGCAACGCTCACGATGTCCGTTATCGCGAGATCGGACGCGAGCCCCTCGTTGGACAGTCGCCACGTTGCTCCTCCTGAATCCGAGACGTAGAGCCCGTGCCATTGCGCCGCGTAGAGCTTGCCGTCTGCAGATACGATCTGGAACGTATACTGCGTGAGGTCTTTCGGCAGCCCCTTCTGCGCGGCCTCCCAGGCCTGGCCATCGCTCGTGCGCACCACCCCTTGCCAGTACAGCATTGCAAAGAGCGAGTTGCCGTCGCTGCCAAGGTTGTGCGGGGTGCCGTCGTCGTAGGTACGCTGCCAGCTCCGTCCACCATTGCGCGACACCAGCACACCATCCACGTCGGCTACGTAGAGGTCCCCATGCAGACCTGCCACACCGTTGATTTGCCCGACCCCGACCAGGTGGTTCCACGACTCTCCATTGTTCCCCGACACGAACAGCCCGCCGTTGGTGCCTGCGAACACCCGCTCCTCGATCTCTACGAGTCGACGGATCTCAAGATTGGCGAGCCCCTCATTCGCTGCCCTCCAACTCTTCCCCCCATCCTTCGATGCAACCACCCCATGAGTCCGCGTCCCGGCCATCACAACGGAGCTCGTGGTCACCATCGCGTTCACCGCCGCATCTCCGCCAGGGGCCATGACGAGTTCCCAGGACGCCCCCGCATCGCGCGATGCGTACACCCCATCGCCACTCGTCCCGACAAACACGACGGCCCCGGCAACGGCAAAATCGTTCACGGTCGCGTCCCCAGGAAGCCCCTTGTCCGACACTCGCCAACTCCGCCCTCCATCCGTGGACGCATAGATCCGTCCCCTCTGCGCCACGGCGTCGCTCGGCGACGTGCCAACGGCCACCGATGCCTGCTCCCCATCAAGCGCGCCATTGCGCTGGCCCTTGCATCCCTCGCACCCCCACGCGCTCGCGCCCATCATGGCCAGACCCGCCACGAGCCACACCGGGGCCTCCGTCCACATGCTCGTTAATTGCACCATGCCCTCGCCTCGCGCAAGCCTTCACGCTGCAGAGAATCTCGCGCAGGTCAGCCCAACAATACCGGTAAGCCGCGGGCACCGCCGGGAGGGCTCGGCCGCAGGCCGAGTCCGACCAAGGTTGCCCGTCGGCTGCAAGCCGTTGTTGAACGAAGCCGCTCCGCGGCAGCCTCCGTAGCCCGCCGTCGCGTCGATCCG
>CAYLJT010000584.1:0-5848 GCA_964383995.1 uncultured Polyangiaceae bacterium | reverse complement strand
GACGAGGGTGGCCTTCTTGCCGCTGCCGGATATCCATTCGCCACCGAGGTAGCTCGCGAGGGTCAACATGGGCGCGGAGCCTAGTGCATCGATTCCGTCGAATCGATGCACTAAATCGTGGAGCGAATTTCGGGGCGCGAGAAGGTAGTCTTCCACCATGCACCGCGGCAGAAACGCCCTCTTGGCGCTCCTCTTGGCGACCTTTCCTCTCGGCTGCGGCGGCGACGACGCAAGCCCCGCGGGGGAGGACCCGATTCCGCCCCCTTCGGCGTGCAACGGTCACGCCGAGCTATGTGACCTGCCGTACGACCAAGTGGTCTATCCCTCGACCCACAACTCGATGTCCAACATGGATGCCGGCTGGGCCGTCCCCAACCAACATCACGGCCTGCGCCGTCAGCTCGACGACGGCATTCGAGGCATGTTGATTGACACCCACGTGTGGAACGACGAGGCCTATCTCTGCCACTCCGTATGCGAGCTAGGGCACACGAGGCTCGTCGACGGGCTCGGCGAAATCCGGGCTTTTCTCGACGAGAACCCCTATGAGATCGTCTCGTTGCTCATCGAGGACTACGTCTCTGCGGAAGACACCGCCAAGGTCTTCGAGGCCGCGGGCCTGTCCAAATACGTCTTCACCCACGAGCCCTCCGCGCCCTGGCCGACCCTGCGTGAAATGATCGAGACTCGGAGGCGGCTCGTGGTGACCGCCCAGGACGGCGGCCCGCCCCCCGCTTGGTATCACCACCTCTGGGATCTCGCCTGGGACACACCGTATACCTTCGAGCAAGTCACCGACTTTTCCTGTGAGCTGAACCGGGGATCGAAGGACAACGACCTCTTCTTGATCAACCACTGGCTGGGTCGACCGCTGGCGACCGAGGCCCTGGCGACCGAGGCCAACACCTACGAAGAGCTCTCCGCGCGGGCCGAACAGTGCATGGCAGAAACGGGCCGCAAGCCGAGCTTCTTCGCCGTCGATTTCTACTCGATCGGGGCGCTGTTCCAGGTCGTCGACGAGCTCAACGGCGTGGCGAGCGCGACGCCGTAGTTTTTTTTGAACATCGTTCAAAAGTTCCCTTGACGGGGGCCCGCGCGGACCTATCGTTTGAACGCGGTTCAAATGATGGTCACGCCCCGGAGCGCCCGACATGCGGAGCGCCCACGGGGTGTGGGGGTCGCGCTCTGCCCGCGACGAGGAGTCTTTATGGATACCGTCGACAACGTTGGTAGCTACCTCGTGCTCGTCTACGCCGTTTATGCGACGAGCAGCATTGGTCTCACGATCTGGATTGCCCGCACGCTGTTCAAGCACGGTGCAGTGTTCTTGGAAGATGTGTTTGGAGACAATGCCCGCCTCGCCGACGCGGTCAATCGGCTCTTGGTGGTGGGCTTTTACCTTGTGAACCTGGGCTACGCGTCGCTCATCTTGCGCGGCGATCGCCCGGCCGACGCGGTGGCGGCGGTGGAGCTTTTGTCGGCCAAGCTCGGCGTGCTGCTGCTGTCCTTGGGCGCCATGCACTTTGGCAACCTCTATGTGTTCCACCGCATTCGTCGCCGCGCTCGGCTAGCCGCGCTGCCTCCGCCCGTCGCGCCGCAGATGCACATCTCTCCTCGGGAGCCTCGCTCCGACGAAGACCCCTTGGCCCGCTTCCGTCCGCCCGCGGAGGCGCGCTGAGGCCATGCGCTCTTTGACCGTGCTCTACGATGCGTCCTGTCCTCTTTGCGTGCGTTGCCGCGACTGGCTGCTGAGCGAGCCTGCCTTGGTGCAGCTCATCCTGCTGCCGAGCCAGTCCGACCAGGCCCGCGTCCGCTTCGGTGAGGTGCCTTGGCTGGGTGAGGAGCTTTGTGTGGTGGCCGATGACGGCCGCGTGTGGGTCGGTGCCCCCGCCTTCATCATGTGCCTTTGGGCCTTGGAGGGTTACCGGGAGCTATCTTTCACCGCCGCGCGTGGTAGCCTGTCGCAGGTGTCCATGGGCCTCTTTCAGCTCCTCTCCAAGAAGCGCAGGAGCCTGGGGGCGCTGCTCGGTCACCCCGAGTGCACGTCCGACCGCTGCCACGCCGTTTCCCGCCGTCTACCCGCCTTTCGATGAGCCGATCTCCTAAAATGAAAGCCCCGCCCGCGGCTGCCAACCCGGGCGGAAAGGGCACCCGCGAGAAGGTCCTTGCCGCCGCCCTGACCCTGTTCCGCAAGAAGGGTTATGCCGGCGCCTCCATGCGCGACATCGCGGCGGAGGCAGGGGTGGCCCTCGGCGCGACCTACTATTACTTTCCCTCCAAAGAGTCGATCGTCCTCGCTTACTACGAAGAGCAGCAGCGGGCGCACCAGGAGCTTTTGGCCCCCGTGCTCGCCACCGAGACCGACCTGCGCACGCGGGTGGCGGCCGTCATTCAGACGCGGCTCGAGCTCGCGCAAAAGGACCACAAGTTGATCGGCGCCTTGTTTCATACGGCTGCCGACCCCGACAGTCCGGTGTCGATCTTCGCCCCGCAAACGGCGAGCCTGCGCCGGGCCTCCCTGGCGCTCTTCGAAGAGGCCCTGTCGCCCCACGTGCCGGCCGAGAGCCTCGCCCTGGCTGCCCAGGCGTTTTGGGCGCTGATGATGGGGCTCTTGCTCTACCTCGCCCACGACACCTCGAAGGGCGCCAAGCGTACCGCGCGCCTCGCCACCTCGGCCATCGACCTTGGCATGTCGGCGCTTGCGCTGCTCTCGTCGCCCTTCGGCGCGCCGCTCCGCGCCCAGGTCGAGCGGGCCCTCAGCGAAGCGGGCCTGCTCGCCGTAGACGCTACGCATCGTTCGTGACGGCAGGTCGATCCGCGGGGTTTCACGGTCATAAGAAGTCTTATAGCTGCATAAGAACAATATTATTTTTGCGACCTGACTCTGCGAGAGCCGAAGGCGACCGCTGGAGGAAGGACGTACAAAGGTCCTTCCCCCAAGGCCGCATTGCGTTGTGCTAGGGGCTCGAAGCCACAAGGCCCGCCGACGTGCCCGTCTGCGTCCGTGCATAAGACTACTTATGTAGGTGCGTCGGCGGACAGCCAGCGACCCTCGGCGCTCACGGCGTCTTGCCGGTCACGGGCAGGCCGCGCTCGCCAGGTTCAGCAGGATGGTCGCGTCAGGGGCGCCGTCGTCGTCCGTCGGTTCCAGGATCTGGACGGTGGTCTCGGCCCACGCGTCGCCCTCCGAGCACTGGCCGTCGCCATCGATGTCTTGCAGCGCAAAGGCGCGGAGCTTGTCGCCCTCCAAGGAGACCGTCTCCTGGAGGTCCCCGGGTTGATCGAGCCGGATCGTCACCACCGGCTCGGCCTCGGCGTCGGCCTCGGAGTCGTCGGTCACCTCGAAGATCTGCACCTCGATGGGGCCGCTCAGCTCCGACTGCACGCTGCCCGTCACCTCGACGTCACGGGCGGACGAGCAGCCAAACGCGAAGGCCGACAGGACGAAGAAGGAAGCCAGGCTGAAGAGGGGCTTTTGATTCGACATGGTTTTCTCCTGAAGCGCGTTGTCTTGCTTGCGCTTGCGCTACCCCTCATTGCGACGAGCATGCCTGAGCCCGCGCGCCATGCGGGCTGTGACTGGGGGACACACCATGCCGAAATGCCCGCGATTTCGGCGTGAAAACGCCGAGCATGCCTGTGCCTCAGGCGCCCGTGAATACGGCGGTTTACGCCTGTGCGGATTGCACCACAGCCATGGACGGCTTCAAAAGACCACGTCGACGCTGGCCGAGGAGACCCCGGGGCTGACCCGAACCTCGGTGTCCGTGCCAAAGGGCTTGAAGATGAGGAGCGTCGCTCCGACAGGCAGCGCGAGGGCGCCGACCACGATGCCTGCCGTGGATAGACTGGCCCATTGCTCGGCGCTGTCGGCGAGGTCTTTGTCGGAGGCGAGGCATTGATCGCCGACACAGCGGGAGAGCACGTCGTCGGCTTTGCTCTGTGCGACGAGGCCCGCCACGACGCCGAGGCCCAGGGCAGCGCCGCCGGCGCTCAGCACGATGATCCCGGGGGTCGAGCTGCCGTGGCTCGCGGGCTCGGGGGGAGCGGATGGCGGAGCGGTGGCGGTTGTCGAAGCGCTCGGGCCGGGGAGGGGCGCGGGGCCAACGGGCGTGGGGCGTGGCAAGACGACCTTCGCCTCGACGACCTTGGCCTCGGCCGGGAGCGTGACCGAGACCGAGACCGACCGCGTGTCCTGCGTCGCAACCAGCGTGTGCGGGCCGGGATTTTGGAGCACGGGCGCGCGGCGCGCCGCTTCGTCGAGGGGGGCTCCGTCGAGGGTGAGCTGAACGGCGCCGGGCGGCGCGTCGATCAAAACGAGCAGGGAAGGGGTCATCGCGTCGAGCTCGTTGAGCTCGCGGATCGCGTCGGCCTGCGCTGACAGCCAGGAGGAGGGAGCACCCTGGGGCAGAGGGTCGCGGGCGACCCGCAGCGCATGGGCGCGGGCCGTCAAGAGGTCGCCGAGGGCGCGCTTGGCGCGCGCCATGTGCAGCAGAAACACCGGCGAATGAACGAGCTTCTCGGCCTCTGAGAATCTATCGTAGGCGTCGGCCATGGCGCCTTTCTGAAAGAAGGTGAGACCGTCGTGCCCCAACTGGACCGCACGTTCGGCGTCGGTCGGCTCGGCAGAATGGCCGAGAGAGGACCACAGCGTAGTAGCCAGTAGCAACCAGAGTGGCAGTCGAGGGGAGCGCATCAAGGCTTGGAGAGGGGGATTCCAAAGGTGTCGTCGACGGTGCCAGGAGGGCGTGCCGCAGGCGCGTTGGGAGGGTTCTTGGCCGCCGCCGGGGTGCGCGCGGGCGCCGCGGGCGTGGGGGACTTGGCGGAGGTGGAAGAGGGCGCGGACGAGGGTGTGCCGGGGGTCGTAGCCGCCGTTGAAGACGCTGAGGGTGCGGCCGCTGCGGGGACCGCTGGCGTGACCTCGGGCGCGGGCGGCAAGGGTAGACTGGCCGTCGAGCTCGACGCCGCGGGGGCAGCGGATGGCGCGCTTGCCTCGGGGGTCTCTACGGTTGCCGTTGGAGAAGGGCCCGACACACCCCAGGCCACGAGGCCAACAGCCACCAGCGCAGCGGCCGCGATGCCCAGCGTGCTCGGCGCAAGGGCCCGCTTGCGGGGCGAGGGGGTCAGTTCTTGAACAGCCGTCGTGCTGGTCTCGTTGCTAAAACCGGTGGCCGCGCGGGCCGAATCGACCTGCGGCGCGGGCACCAAAGACACGCTGGACGCCGCGGCGTGAAAGGCCTCCACGAAGGTGTTGATGTTGGGATAACGCTTGTCAGCGTCGCGGCAGAGGGCTTGTTCGAAAAAGGCATCGAGGGGCGCAAGGGCGGGCACGCGCGATGACAGCGATGGCGCCGGATCGGCGCAGATCTTCGCGATGATCTCGCCGAGCGTGCGGCCATCGAAGGGGGTTTTACCGCTGAGCGCTTCATAGAGCACGACGGCCAGGGACCAGAGATCGCTGCGCGGGTCGACGGTCAGTCCACGGGCCTGCTCCGGAGACATGTAGTGCGGCGAGCCCACGATAACGCCTGTCGATGTTTTGGCGTCGAGCACGAGGGGTGTGCCGGTCTCCTTGGCGATGCCAAAATCGAGGATTTTGACCGCGGTTTTGTCGTTTTCCCGTGCCAAAAACAGGTTCGAGGGCTTGATGTCGCGGTGCACGATGCCCGCGGCGTGCGCGGCCCCGAGCCCGACCGCGACCTGCTCCAAGAGGCCCTGCACTTCGCTCACCGACAGGGCCCCCCGCTGATCGATGCGCTCCCCGAGGTCTTCACCTTCCAGGAGCTCCATCACCATGTAGGCTACGCCGTCCTCGACCCCGAAATCGTAAATCTGGACGATCGAAGGG
>CAYLJT010000583.1:0-5860 GCA_964383995.1 uncultured Polyangiaceae bacterium | reverse complement strand
AGAGCAGGTGGGCCTTGCCGTTGGTCAGGCTTTCGGTGGCCGCGCCACGGTAGGCCTTGAAGCCGAGGGCAGGTGCGGCGGACGACACGCCGAGCACGGGCGGGCGCGGGGGAGGCAAGGGGTTGGGGGAGAGCGGGGTCAGGGTCAGCGACACGGTCAGTTGATTTTCCCCCCGGAGTATTTCGAGGGGCGTGGGCTCGCCGGCTGGCGACAGCATGGTGAAGAAGCGGATGTGACGTGGCAAGGTGAACGGCGCACCGGGCGGGCCGAGGGTGATGTCGCCGATGGTCAGGCCCGCGCGCTCGGCGGGGGAGCCTGGGTAGACGGAGGTGACCATGGAGGCGCCCAAGGGCAGGTTTTTCTGCTGGCGGAGCGTGGCGTTGAGGTCGGAGAAGCCGATGCCCAACCACGACGGGTGGGCTCGCCGTTCGAGCGCGACGTCGTCGGCGAGGGCAGGGTAGGGAGCGCGGTGAGCTTGGGTAGACGGGTCGGGGTCGACAATCTTCGTGGGGTGTCCGGGCAGCGCCAACGACTCGCACGCGGAGAGGCCCCGGTGAATGGCAAGCTCTTCGGGGGTGCCGCTCCTTTCCAGGTGGGCGAGGCCCATGAGGGCGAAGAGCTGGTTCCGGGCACGCAAGGCCACCGCCTCGCGCACCTCGGCACGGTAGGCGATTTCGGCGGCCTGCTCACCGCGCTCGTGGAGGGTAGGGAGGGGACCCTTGGCAAGGTTTTCGGTGAACGAGGCGACCTCGGCAAGGAAGGTCTCCCCCGTGCTCTTGCGCTCCGCGGGGGACAACGCGGCCAGGGCCGGCTCCGCGAGCCGCGCTGTCCAAGTGGGCTGTTGCGTGAAGAAGGCGGACAGGTTGGAGGCCGCCGCGTCGGTCCTCGCTTGCTGCCACGCCTTGGCTGCCGCCTCGGCGTCCCGCTGCAACGTTCCAACTTGGGCGAGCAGCGCGGCGACGGAGGCCGGGGAGGTCAGGTTCGGTAGGCCGAACGCCTTCGACAAACGATCGAGGGTGGCGCGGGTCCCTTCGGCCGTGGGCGTGTTGGTCGTGAGCTCGGCGAACAGCGCGTCGGGCTCGACTTTCCGTGCGGACAGGATGGGGTCGACCAGCCCGGCAAGGTAGACGTCGCTCGTGCGCAGGGGGACGTCCGGCGTGACGTCGGATTCCAGCACGCGCAGGTGCGCGTCTTCCATTGTCCGTGTGGCGGAGAGGGCCTGGGTGAACTCGTAGGCGTGCCCCACCGTCGCGTCGCCGAGGTTCTCCGGGTAGCAACCATAGGCCGGGCGCTCGGCCGTAGAGGAGAAGTAGCCGCAGAAGGTAGGTCGTGTGACACCCGCGCCGGGGCGCAGCGCGAGGGCCGCGAAGGCCCCCGAAAAGCACTGCGACATCAGGGTGACCACGCGGGCACCGGGGTCCAATTTGTCGATCAACGCCCCGAGCTCGGAGACCGTGATCGACTCGTTCTTTCCCCACAGGGTGATGGCGTTGTTCGCTGGGTCCTTGGCCATCGTGCCATGGTCGGTCACAAACAGCAGCAAGGTATCGCCCGGGTGGATGCGCGAGCTTGCCTCGTTGAACCAGCGGGTCAGCTCGTCGCGCGTGGCGGGGCGCGCGTCGGGTTGACGGCTGTCCACCGACTCGGTCGGTCGTGCGACGAGCTCGGCGTAGCGGGTGCCCTCCACGAGCCAGGAGGGGTCGTTTTGGGGCGCAAGCGCGCGGACGGCAAGGTCAGGTTTCGGGTCGGCGCCGTCGCTGCTGAGCGTGGAAATGCGGCTCGGGGAGACGCCCGCGTCGAGCAGGACCTTGCGTAGGCCCTGCATGGAGAGCGCATGGGATTGGTAGTTGATGGTCGGGTTTCCGCCTCCGTTGAGCATCAGCACGTGCAGACCGGAGATGTCCACCTGAGGCTCGGGCGCTGCGCTGGGCGCCGGCACCGTGGCCACCTTGGGCGGGGGTGGAAGCTCGGGGCCGGCGCAGGCCACCAGGAACATGGGTAAGATCGCCGTGAGCGCCGCGCGTGTCTTCATCGAGGTAACCATAGCCTCGCGGCGCGCGGGGCTCAAGCCGGCTCGCGTCGGCGGAGCGCCCGGTGGCCGCCGCCGCCAGGCTAGAAGCCCAGGTTGACCGGGAATTGGGCGCGCATTCGTCTGGAAAGAAGCGACGCGTCGCGCGCTACGGGCGCGGCGGCCAGCCTCTTTGCTGGTCGCTGGGCGGCTGCCAGCCCCAGGGCGCCGGCGGTGGGGGAGGCGGCGGCGGAGGCGCTCCCCGTCGGCGGAGGGACTGCACCACAACCACCACCGCCGTCAGCAACAGCACGAAGCCTGCGAAGGTGCCGAACACGGCGGCCATGGTCAGGTCTTGCTCGGCGGACGCGCGGTAGTCGAGCACCCAGTGCGCACCGTTCGGGAGAGCGCCCTTTTTCGCGAGCTCGCTGCGCAGCATCCCCGGCAAACCGTTCTCCACGAGCATGCCTGGGTAGCTGCCGGAGCGCAGCTCTTTTTCGTACGTTTTGAGCCAGGTGTCGTAGGTTTCCAGGTAGATGACGGGGGCCGCGTTGGGGGCCCGTTTGTCCGAGACAAGCGGGACGTAGACCTTCTCGATGGTGGACGAGCCATTCTCCTCGACCACGTGCAGCGCGTCGTCGACGCGGAGCTTTCCGGTGAGCCTTACCTGCCGGCTACCCGGTGGCAGGCCCCCCTCCAGATGGGCCGCGTCGAGCGTGATGGGCTCCCCTGCGGTGAGGGCGGAGGAGAGGAAATAGGCGCTTGTGCCCGCGAAGCCCAGGAAGAAGATGACCGCGAAAATGTAGCCGATGTTGCTGCGGATCCGGGCCTCGGAGCGGGCCGCTTCGGCCGCCAAGACGGCCGGATCGAGGGGAGGCTGACCTTTCAGGTAGACCGTGGCGAGAACCTGGATCACCACCGCCGCCGGCAAGAGCGCGGCGAGCACCACGATGGCGCCGGTGAGGACGACCTCGTAGCTGCCGAAGGCGTCGAGCTGTGCCTCGGCCAGCCAACGGTAAGGGCCCGCGTAGTCCAGGCACCAATAGGCAGACGCCAGAAGCGGTCCTGCGACCACGAGGGCCCGGATGGGGGCAGGGACGGCCCGCGCGCGCATCGCGGCTTTGTTCATGGCAAGGTCGGCGTGGTAAGAGCTAACATCCGCCCTTCCGTACCACGGCGGAGGCGGCGAAGGTAGCGCTCACGTGGACGGCGTCGAAGCAGGTGGGCGTCGCTTCGTGGTTGCTCATCGCGCACCAGTCGCCCTTGGCGTCGATCACACCGTTCGTGCGCTTGCACATCTTGGGGGAGCCGGGCGTAACGTCGTTGGTGATCAAGGCGCAGAGCGTCATGCTCAGCGTGTCGATGACGATGCTGTCGGCCTCTTCCAGCGTGATATAGGCGTCGAACGCGCCGCCGCCCACGAAGGAAGGTGTCTCGGACGAGCCGATGCACAGGTTGTCTTGCTTCAAGCCTTCGATGTTGAAAGCACCGATGCACGCGCCGTCGGGGGAGACGGTGGTGTCGTGGAACTGGAGCTGCTGGAAGGGGAGCACGATGTAGTTGCTCTGACCCAGGCCCGCCGGGATGGTAAGGTTGTCGAAGACCTCGGCGTTGAGCGCGCCACCTGTGCCCACCGTGGCCGTGCCGATGGTAGGCACGACCGTGTACGCCTTGCCCCCCGCGCTGATCGAGCCGTTGTCGAAGCAGTAGCCGCTCTCCGCCGTGTCCGTGTCTTTGGCGATGCCGGTCTTGATGGTGCCCTTGCTGGCGTCGAGCTCGATGAGCCAGGAGAAGGCGCCCGTGCCCTCGAGCGAGCAGCCCTTCGCGCTTGGCGTGACGGACGACGCGAAGATTCCGCCCACGGCGCCCGTAAACGCGGAGGGCGCGGCGAACGTCAGGTCCATGATCCTGAGCAGCTTGGGATCCGACTCGCAGGCGGCCTCAGGAGCCAGGCATGCCGATGCCGCGCCCTCGCATTGGGTCGGATCCGGCGCACATTCGCCTGGGGTCAACGCCCCGCCGCACACCCCTCCTGAGCCCGTGGTGGCCGTGCTCGACGCGTCCCCGCTCGATGCGCTCGCGCTCGCGCTTCCCCCCGCGCCCTCCCCGGCTCCGTTGGTCTCGTCGGAGCAGCCACCCAGCAAGGCCGCGGTGGTGAAGAACAAAAGCGTCAAGACGGATCGCATAAGCCAGCCTTTCATCCAGAGGATCGAAGATACCCAATAGCATTTTCGTGCGCAGTTCTCCTAGTACCGCGCTTCCATCGAAACGATGGGTGCTTCGCACGGGCGGCTGCGCCGCCCATCGCGGTACTAGCTCGGTCTCGTTGGGCTTCGCCCAAACCCAAATTCGCTCCGCGAATTTCTAGTACGTCGATTCTACGCTGTTTGTACTCACCCATCGCTTCAACGGAATCGACGTACTAGGCGCCTCGCAAAAAACGGACTCTCACCCAGCGCGCTTGGTTCATGGTAGCCTCGCCGCGGTGCGACCCGCGTGTGGACTTCTCGCCCTTCTGCTTTGGGCCTTGCCGCGCCCGGCAGAGGCAGCGGTCGCGGTGGCTTTCCAGGGCATTGCGGACAACGCCTCCGCCCTCTCCCCCGAGCTGCGAGCGCGCTTGACGGCGCGCCTCCAGACCGCCCTCTCTTCGCGCGCCGATCTTACCTTCGTGGCCCCGACGCTGGCCGCGGACGGTCCACGCTTCGTCGCCGACGAGGCCCTGACCGTCGTCGTTCAGCCGGAAGGTGAGCGGCTGATGATGGCGGCCGCGCTGGTCGGCCCCGAGGGCAGCGAACGGGCGCGCGCGCAGGCCACCTTCGACCGACCGGGCCCGAACGCCGAGCCCGCTGTCCTCGACCCCATGATCGACGATCTGGCCGAGCAGCTCCTGGGGGTCGCGGCCTTCGGCAGGGTCTGGCCGGCGCGACCCACCGTCGCGGTGGCCGTCGCCGGCCCACTGCCGCCCACGCCACCGCAAACGGTCGCCGTGGCGGTGCCTCCACCACCCGCACCGCCCAAGGCAGCGGGCGACCGCTACCTGCTCGATCTCGGCTACGACGTCGAACAGCGGAATTTCTACGGCCTGCTGTCGGCGTCTGTCTGGGACATGCGGGCGCGCGGCGTGCACGCGCCCGCCGTGGTAAGCTTGGGGGAAGGTCGGCTCGATACCTTCCGTGGTGGGGTCGCGCTGATGGGTGTCGACGGTCGGGTGGACGAGTTTACCGGCGGCGTCCAGGCCGGACTGTTCGAGAACGGCGCCGAGCGCTTCGTCGGCCTCGCTCAGGTCGCTCCCTGGAATCATGCCTCCGACTTTACGGGGCTGCTCCAGGCCGGGATCTACAACGAGGCATGGGTCAGCTCTTCATCGGCCCCGACGCGGGTCAGAAGCCTCGCCCGGGTAGGTGTCTACCATCACGCCGAGAGCGATGTCTTTGCCCTCGTCGACGTAGCCCCTGTGCATACCTACGACGACGCGAACTTTCACGGCGCTCTACGCGTCGGAGCCCTGCACCTGTCCGACCGTGGCGACTTCGTCGGCCTCGCCCAGTTCGGCGTCATCAGCTACCTGGAAGGCAACTTCGAGGGAGCCCTCGACGCGGGTCTGTTCAACATCGATACGGGCCACTTTTCTGGGGTAGCCCAGGTCGGTATCGCCAACTTCACGGGCGGCTCGTTCGTGCGCGCCCTGCTGAGCGACGACCACGCGAGCCGCGGCGGGCCCAACGACTTCGACGGCGTGCTTCAGCTCGCGGCGGTCAACATGGTCGACGGTGACTTCAACGGCGTCTTTCAAGTCGGCCTGACCGGCAACATCGTCGAGGGCAGCGCCAACGCTTTCGGCCAGATCGCCTA
>CAYLJT010000582.1:0-5895 GCA_964383995.1 uncultured Polyangiaceae bacterium | reverse complement strand
ATGTCGTAGCCCACCACCGTGCCCTTGCCGCCCGACGGATCGAGGATGCCGCACAGCATGCGAATGGTCGTGGACTTTCCCGCGCCGTTGGGGCCGAGCACGCCGAAAATCTCGCCCCTCTCCACGGACAGCGAGACGTCGCGCACGGCCACCAGGGCGCCGAAGTGCCGCGACAAATGCTCGGTGTGCACCACCAAATCGGCGCTCATAGCGCCTCGATCGTCACGAACGCGGGCACGCCCGCGGGCACGCGCACCTCCCCCGCGTCCATGCGCACGCGCACGCGCAAGACGAGGTTGGGGCGCTCTTTTTCGCTGAACAAAAAGCGCGGCGTAAACTCGAGCTTGCGCCCGATGTGCTCGACGTGGCCGACGAAGGCGCTCTCGTTGCCGTCGATGCGCACCGTCGCGGTGGCGCCTTCGCGGAGGCTGCCGATCCGACCCTGGGGCACGAACACGTCGACGAAGGGATGGGCGGTGTCGGCCAAGGTCACCACCGGCGCCCCCGCGCCCACGACCTCACCGGGCTCGATCAACACATCGAGGACGGTGCCCTCGCGCGGCGAAAAGAGCTGGTGTCGATCGAGCTTCTCCTGCTCCGCGGCGAGGCCCGTTTCGGCGGCCACGAGGCGCGCCCGCGCGGCCTCGAGCTCTTCCTTGCGCGCGCCACTCTTTTGAGCTGCAAGCTTTTCGCCGAGGGCGCGACGTTGGCCCTCGAAACGCGCGGCCTGCATCGCCAAGTCGTCGAGCGTCGCACCGGCGACCGCGCCCGCGTCCACCAGGCTTTGCTGGCGCTTGACGATGTCTTGCAAGAGCTTCTCTTGCGCCCGCACGCTCTCCAGCTCGGCCTGGGTGCCGCGCACCTCTTGGGGTCGCGCCCCCGCTTGCAGCAGGTTGAGCTGGGCCTCGGCGAGGCTGACATCCGCCTTGCGAACGTCCCGCGACATCGTCACGAGCGCGTCGTCGAGGGCGGCGATGGGCCCGTTTTTCTTGAGCACGTCGCCCTCCTTCACCTCCACCTTGAGGACCCGCCCCGGCACATCGAAGCCGAGGGCGACCTCGTCGAGCTCCACCACCCCCTGAAACGGCTCCGGCGCATCGGCCCGCGCTTCGTCGCATCCCGCGATCGCCAACGCCAGGAGCGCGACCATCGGCAACGAATTCTTTTTCATGCGTCTGATAATAAACGGACCGCACCCTTTCGCAAGCCCCCCACACGTCCTTTTTCAGCGCTCGCTGGCCGGGCCCACGCGATCGCGAACGAGCGCGATTACGAGGTCGATGCCCACCTTGTTGTCGCCGCCCTCGGGGATGATGATGTCCGCCCAGCGTTTGGAGGGCTCGACGAACATCAAGTGCATGGGGCGCACGGTTCGGTAATATTGCTCACGTATTTGGTCGAAGTTGCGTCCGCGTTGCTCGATGTCGCGACGAATGCGCCTAAAGGCCCGGATGTCCGAGTCGGTATCGACGTAGATCTTGATATCGAGCTGTTTGCGCAGCGATTCGTCGACGAAGACCAGGATGCCCTCGACGATGACGATGGGGGTGGGGACGACCCTGCGAACTTCGGGTCGGCGGCGGTGGGTCGTGAAGTCGTAGATGGGCACGTCGACCGGGGCGCCTTCACGCAGCGCCTGGAGCTGCCGCACCATCAGCTCGGTTTCGAGGGAGCTCGGATGGTCGTAGTTCACAGCACAGCGATCTTCGAAGCTGAGATCGTGCCGGTCGCGGTAATAGGCGTCGTGCTCGATGGTCGAGACGCAGGTGGATGGCAGGGCGGAGGCGACTCGGTGCGCGACGGTCGTCTTGCCCGAGCCGCTGCCTCCTGCGATGCCTATGAAGAGGGGTCTTTGCAAAGGCCCCTCAGCGCCGTCGGCGGTTGAGCTGGCGCTGGAGCGCGTCGAGGGCCTTCAACGAGTCTGCGGGGGCTTGTCCCCGCGCGCGTTGGATGCGCTCGTCCGCGTCGGGCGGCGAGATGATCAGGATCGACTTCTGAATTCGCAGCCGCGCGCTGTCTTGCCGGCTGACGAACCCCTGGAACAAGGCATCTGCCGCGATGGCCCGCACGCTCTGTCCCGTCGTCTCGGCGGCCGGGCCGAGGGAAGCCCAGGCGCTGGGGGAGCCGATGGACCCGAGCGCGTGGGCGACGGCCTCCGCGGTGTCGGTGTCTTGGGTAGATGCCAGAAGACTGGCAAGGTGCTTGGCGCTCTCGACCGCGGACTCCAACGTTCGACACTGACCAAGACCATGGATCGCCGCGATCTTCAGGGGATCTTGCTCGCCCGTGTGCTTCTTCAGGGTGGCGAGATCGGCCTTGCCGCACAGGATGCCGAGCCCCTCGGCCGCCGCGCGTAGGACGTGCGGGTCGGTCGAGCTGCCCTCCAGTACAGCCTTGAAGACAGGCGCGCTGCGAGCGTCGCGGAGCTTGCCTGTCGCGCGCAAGAGGCCCACCGCCAGGGCGTTGCGCTCAGCGTCGTTGTTGCCGGGGCGCGCGGGCGTGGTGAAGGCCAGGGCCTCCAACATCGGCAGGAGCGCTGAAGGTCCGAGGGCCGTGAGCTCCCTGCCCACCTCGGGGACCGGGTTGCGATAGCGGTTGTAGCCCTCGGGCAGGTGGCCCTTGACGTCCGCGACGGCCTGGAAGGCCTCGGGATGCCGAGCTTTGGCCGCGGCGATGTCCGACGCGAGCTGAGCGCGCTCGGCGGCCGGGAGGGCGTCTGTTTTGGCGGCCAGGCCGTCGGCCCGCGCTTCGGAGCTAGCGAGCGTGGCCATCGAGAGGGCGATGGCGCCCAAAATCCAGGTGCGAAAGCGCATCATCGTCCCGTCTCCCACCAAGCAAACGTGTCAGGAAGCGCCTCGGGGTTCGAGCCGCAATGAACCTCGCCATCGAGGATATGGTATGTGTACCAGTCGTCGGTGAAGCGCACCTTCATGCCTTGACCGTCTTTCCCAAGGCCATTCACGGCCGTTCCCAGGCGGGCATTGAGGTCGGTCTTCCACATGTCCTCCCCGCCGATCACCGGTCCAAAGGGGTCGGGGTGAACGATGTAGTCGCCGAAGACGAGCGAGTTCACCGTGCCCGGCGAGTGGGCCACCATGCCGTAACCCGTTTGATGGGTGATGAACGGAATCTCGACGACCTCGTCGGCCGCGAGCCCCATCTCCTGGATGAAGTCGTCCAAGATGATGTCGATTTCGGCCTGCGCCTCGTCGTTGTCGGCCATCACCTGGGTGTCCGCCAGCATCTCGTCGATGGTCTGAGATGCGTCGGTCAGCGACGAAGTGTTGACGTTCGCGTACCACTTCAGGCCTTCAAACATGAGCACGTTGCCGTTGCCGGCGTCCGACTGCTCTTGAAGCATCTGCCGCGCGAGCGTCCCCGAGGCCACGAGGAGCTTCCAGCCGCGCGGCGTATTGGCCGGTACGTAGCTGAACACCTCGTCGATGTGACCCACGAAGAGCCAGCTCGTGTCGACGTTGAAGTGCGGTGATTGGGGCCCTTGGGCGTCGTAGAAGGCCCTTGTCTCCTTGAGCACGCCCGAGCCGACGAAGATGCGGCCTTGCGGGAACGACTGATCGCCATTCGTGTAGGGCGGGATCAGGTCGTGGTTGCCGTGCGAGTCGTAGGAGTCGCCGGTGTGGGGCTTCTTGTAGACCTCGTAGATGCCTTGATCGGGGCCGAGGTAGTTCTTGCGCAGCCAAACGATCGGCAACTGGCTATCTGCGTTGCTGCGGCCCCACGGACGGGCGTTCGCGATGCGCATTCCCTGGACGGTGCCATTGGGGCCGGGCATCACGGTGTAGCCCGTCTGGAAGAAGTCCTGGGTCCATTGATCGCCCCAGTTGCCGTAGGTGTCGTAGTCGATGCCCGCCTCGTCCGTGGCATTGCGAATGCCATTCACGAACTTGGCCGAGTCGTCCGACGACCACACGCGATCGAAGGGCGAGAGGTTGCCCCATAGGATCCAGGGGGCGACGCGCATCTTGATCAGGTCGACGCCGTCGGGCACCTCGGTGCTCGTGACGGGCGCGCCGCTTTCGGGGTCGATGATCGAGTACTTCACGTCGAGCATGCCGGTCCATTCGCCGTCGGCCGTCGACATGTGAAACTTCAGCGCTTCGACGCCGAGCTCGACGCCCGCGCGCACCTCGTCGGTGCTGAAGTTCACGACGGGGACGACCTGGCACGTCGCCGCGGGGTCGTTGCAGGCGCCAAGGCCTCCGCCGACCAGCGTCCAGCTGCCGTCCAGGCCGTGCTTCCAGAGCCGCACGTTGGCCGCGCCCACATCGTCGAGCGTCAGCACGCCCGTCGCTCCGTCGGGCGCCTCGGCCCAGGCTGATACGAAGACCCGCGCGAGATCGGCGAGGTC
The DNA here is from genome assembly GCA_964383995.1 of uncultured Polyangiaceae bacterium. Lineage (GTDB taxonomy): Bacteria > Myxococcota_A > Polyangia > Polyangiales > Polyangiaceae > CAYLJT01. The sequence goes on along the minus strand of CAYLJT010000582.1, from coordinate 1,526 downwards.
GGCATCGCCGTTCACGATCTCGTCGTCGACGTCGCGGACCTGATCGCCGTCGTCGTCGTCGACGTTGGTCAAGAAGATCGCGCCGTGGTTCGCGTCCCAGACGTCTTCGCCCTCCTGATCGGCGGGATCCGCGGCGTTCGCGACGCCGTCGCGGTTGGTGTCCGCGGTGATGTCGATGGTGGCTTCGGGCGGTTGCTCACCGGTCGTCGTTCCGCTCGTGGCGCCCGAGCTCGAGCCGCCAGAGCTGTCGTCACCGCCGCATGCGCCGCCTACGCTGACGAACGCAGCAAGCGCGACCAGGGTCCAATTCGTCGTTCTCCGCATGGGTCCTCCGCCTGCCGCTCGCTTGCGGCGGGGCGATCGATCGGGCCATCTTGCACCCCAAACGCCGTGTGGGGGATGCGACGACGAGCCGCGATCGAACAGCCCCCGAGGCTAGCCCATCTTGCTCTTCGATGCGACGCGCGAGCGTCTTTCGGACGCGTTTGACGCGCGCGTCATTTTCCTCTGTCGAGCTCGATCTTGGCAGGCACCGCGCCGCTCTGCGCGACCGCGACGTCGACGTCGATTTGCCGCTTTCCATCGGCCACATGCACGCGGTGCACGCTGCCCAGGGTGCCCGAAATCGACAGCATACCGCCCTGTATTTTTGCAGCGGTGCCGTTGACCTCCACCGTCGCCGTCGGCGGTTCGATGGTCACCTCGACCGTGCGCAAGGAGGGATCGACCGTCGTCGTCGGCGTGGCCGCGGGCGTTGGAACCGTCGTCGGCGCCGTGGTTGCGGCGGGCGGCGGCGGCATTGCTTGCTGCTCCAACGATCGCTCGCGCATGACGTAGACGCCCACGATCGCGAAGGCGATGAGCGCTCCGGCGCCGAACAGGATGGGCAGCGATGAGCGAGGCTTGGGCTTGGGCTTGCGCTTGGTGGTCGGTGTCCGAGACGAGCGCCCGGGCTCGGAGGCGCGGGCGTCCGGCGGTGGCACGCTCGGCGTGGCCGAAGCGACGCTCGCTGCGCTCGCCCCGGGGACGAACGGCGCGGGCTCGTAGGGAGGCGGAGGGATCGAGCGGACCGCGGCCGGGCTCGGCGCGTCGGCGAGGGTCGGATCGCTGTCTTTGCCGAGCGACGAAGGATCGATGGGTCGCACGACCGACTGCATGGCGGCGGGCGCATCGGGGGCGCGGGGCGCCACGGTGTTGCGCTCTTCTTCGCTCACGCCGACCAACATCGAGACATCGATGCCGCGCCCCTCGGGCAACAGTTTGTCGATGGCTTCGAGCATCTCGGCGGCGGTCTGGAAGCGATCGGCGGGATCGAAGTGCAGCGCGCGATGCGCGATGGCGGCGGCCTCGGCCGGCACCCAAGGCGCAAGGTCTTGGATGGGCGCGGGAAGCTCGGAGCAGATGGCGATGATCAAATCGCCGAGGGCCTCGACGTCTTCGTGGGGACGCGTGCCGGTGAGCGCTTGGTACAGCACGACGCCCATCGACCAGATGTCCGAGCGGTGATCGATGTTCTTCTGTCCGCG
>CAYLJT010000581.1:0-5906 GCA_964383995.1 uncultured Polyangiaceae bacterium | reverse complement strand
CATCTTGCTCGGCGGCGACAACATGGATCTCGCGCTCGCGCGCACCCTCAAAAAGAAGCTCGAAGCCCAGGGCAAAACCGTCGATCGCGATCAGCTCGCCGCCCTCGTGTACGCGAGCCGCGAGGCGAAGGAGCGGCTGCTGTCGAACGCCAACCTCGACCATGTGCCGGTGGCGGTGGCCGGTCGCGGATCTTCCCTGTTCGGCAGCGCGCTGCGCACGGAGCTTACCCGCGCGGAGGTGGAGACCCTGCTTGTGAACGGCTTCTTCCCAGCCTGCGCCGCCTCCGACCGACCCCACATGCGGGCCCGCGGCGCCCTCACCCAGCTCGGTCTACCCTATGCGCAAGACGCCGCGGTAACCCGCCATTTGGCGGCCTTTTTGGGCAAACAGGCGGGCGCCGCCGGAGGTCAAGGGGCCTTGCTGCGACCGACCGCGGTGCTCTTCAACGGCGGTGTCATGAAGGCCGCGCCGATCCGCGCGCGCGTCCTGGAGACGTTGTCGAGCTGGTTGCGTGCGGACGGCGCGCCCGCGCCGCGCGTGCTCGAAGAGGACGACCTCGACCACGCCGTGGCGCGCGGCGCGGCCTATTACGGCCTCGCGCGCAGGGGTCGCGGCCTGCGCATCCGCGGTGGAACGGCCCGCGCGTATTACATCGGCATCGAGAGCGCCATGCCTGCCATTCCAGGCATGGATCCCCCGACCGTCGCCCTCTGTGTGGCGCCCTTTGGCATGGAAGAAGGGTCGGTGGCTGCCCTGCCGCCGGAACAGCTCGGCGCGGTGGTAGGAGAGCCCGTGCGCTTCCGCTTCTTCGCCAGCACGGTGCGGCGAAACGACAGCGCGGGCACGGTCGTGGAGGAGCCGCGGGAAGACGAGATGGAAGAGCTCCCGCCCATCGAGGTAACCCTGCCCATCCACACGGCGGAAGGTCAGTCGACCGGCAGGCGCGAGGGTGAGGTCGTGCCCGTCACGCTGGCTTCGCGAGTCACGGAGGTGGGCACCTTGCTCCTGGAAGCGGTGCCCGAACATCCGCGCTTCGCCGAAGAACGGTGGAAGGTCGAGCTCAGCGTCCGCACGGAGTAGGCCATGGATCGAGGCGCGCGGCTGGTTGTTGGCATCGATTTGGGCACCACCCACGCGGTCCTGGCCTACGCCGACCCCAAAGCCTCCGGCGCGCCCCAGGTCTTTCCCGTTCCGCAGCAGGTAGGTCCCGCCGAGGTCGACGACCTTCCGCTGCTAGCCTCCCTGCTCTACCGTCCCCTCGCCTCCGAGGAGGTGGCCGATCCCTTCGGCGATGGCCTTTGGATCCTGGGCGAGCACGCGGCCCGGCGCGCGGCCGAAGTACCCGGACGCGCGGTCGTCTCTTCGAAGAGCTGGCTGTGCCACCCGGGGGTCGAAAGGCGAGCCGCCATCTTGCCATGGCGGCCCCGCGGCGAAGACGACGACGACGCGGATTTGAAGCGCATCTCCCCGGTCGAGGCGGCGAGGCGCGTCCTCAGCCACCTGCGCGTCACCTGGGACCGCGGCTTCCCGGAGCATCCGCTTTCGCAGCAGCACGTGGTGCTGACGGTGCCTGCCTCGTTCGACGAGGTGGCGCGCGAGCTTACCGTCGAGGCGGCCTCTCAAGCGGGCCTGACCGTGCGCCTCCTCGAAGAGCCGCAGGCGGCATTTTACGACCTCCTGGCGCAGGCGGGCATGGACACCTTGAACCCCTTGCTGGAAGGCGGCAAGAGCTCGGCGCTGGTGCTTGTCTGCGACACGGGAGGTGGCACGACGGACCTGTCGCTGTTGCGGGTGGAGCGCGCGGAGGGAAGTGGACTTCCTACCATCACCCGCTTGGCGGTCGGAAATCACTTGCTCTTGGGTGGCGACAACATGGACCTTGCCCTCGCGCACCTGGCCGAGCCAAGCCTGGTGACGCCCACCGCCGACGACCCCAAGCCGCGGCTCGATCCGCTGCAATTCGGCCAGTTGGTGGCGGCCTGCCGGCGCGCCAAAGAGCGCCTTCTGGGCCCCGATGCGCCCGAGGAGACGACGGTGACCGTGCTCGCGCGCGGCTCGCGTTTGTTCGCCGCGGCGCGCTCCACCAGCCTGCGGCGCGACGACGTCGAGCGCCTGGTGATCGACGGCTTCTTCCCAACGGTGGAGCCCGGCGCGCGCCCCCACCGCGCCAAGAGCGGGCTCATCGCCTTCGGTCTACCCTACGAGCGCGACGTCGCCATCACCCGCCATATTTCGGGCTTTTTCGCGCGCCACGCGGGGGAGGCGCGGGGCCCCGACGCGCTGCTCCTGAACGGTGGTGTCTTCCGCTCACCCCGTCTGACCGACCGCCTGACCCAGGTGGTCAGCCAATGGGCAGGCGCCCCCGTCCACGTGCTTCCCCACGCTTCTCCCGATCTTGCCGTCGCCCGCGGCGCCGTCGCCTACGGCCTCGCCTTGAGCGGGCGGGGGCCTTTGATTCAGGGCGGCGCGGCGCGCGGATATTACCTCGGCATTGCGGGCGAGAAGGGCGCGCGCAAGGCGCTGTGCCTCGTGCCCCGCGGCGCCCGCGAGGGGGACCGCCACGTGGCGAGCGAGCTACCCCTCGACCTCGTGGTAGGCAGGCCCGTCCGCTTCGATCTGTACGCGCGCGACGACGCCACCGACCGCACGGGAGACGTGGTCGACATCGACGACGAGCACTTCGACAGCCTACCCAAGTTGGTCGCCACCCTGCCCGCCCCCGATGGCGGCAGCTCGGGCGCCAAGGCCGCCCTGAAAACCGTCCCGGTCACCCTCGAAGGCGAGCTTTCTTCCATCGGCACCTTGGATCTTGCCTGCGTCGAGCGCGTCGCAAACGGCCCTGGTAGGCGTCACCGTTTGGCCTTCGATTTGCGGGCGGAGGCGCCCGAGCCGACCTCCCTTCCCCCTGCCCCCGCGCTCCCACTAGGTAAGATCGCCGAGGCCACCGATCTCTTCGAGCGCGTGTTCGGCAAGGCTCGCGGCACGGCCGAGCCCAAGGAGGTCAAGAACCTGCTGCGGGATCTGGAGAAGCTGTTTGGCGAGCGCGCCAAATGGACCACCGAGCTATCGCGCGCCCTGTTCGACGCCTTGATGCCGCGCAGCCGGGGTCGACGCCGCTCGCCGGATCACGAGCGCGTGTTCTTCCAGATAGCCGGCTATTGCCTGCGTCCGGGCTTCGGAGATCCGCACGATCCGGCGCGCATCGACCAGTTCTCCACTTTGTGGGTGGAGCGCGCGACCTTCCAGGAGGTGCGCGTGTACGAGCAGGTCTGGATCGCCTGGCGCAGGGTCTCCGCGGGCCTGTCCGAAGATCTGCAAACAGCCATCCGCGATCTTGCCGATCCCTTCCTGGCGCCGCCCGAAGCCCACATCAAAAAGCCCAAGGGCTTTCGACCCGACGCTTTGCCCCAGCTCTTGGAGCTCGCGACCTGCCTGGAACGGGTCGATCCGGCCAGGAAGATCGAGCTTGGCAACTGGATCCTGGAAAAAACCTGGACGGACCGCGATCCTGCCCTGTACGCCGCCCTCGGTCGGCTCGGCGCCCGCGAGCCCGCCTACGGCAGCGTGCACCACGTAATCTCCCCGCGCACCGCGGAGCGTTGGATCGACCACCTGTTGCGCGAAAAATGGGAGCCTGCCGAGCGCTACGTGCGCATCGCCGTCGCCCTCGGCCGCATGACCGACGACCGCGCGCGCGATGTTTCTCCGCGCGTGCGCGCCGATCTCGAGAAGAGGCTTTTGGCCGTCGGCGCAAGGGAAGACGACCTACGCGCCCTGCGCGAGTTCGTGCCCGTCGCCGAGACCGAACGCGCCGCCTTCTTCGGAGACAGCTTGCCCGTCGGGCTGCGTCTGTCGGCGCGCTAACCGAGCCCTACCGTCTCTCGGCAGCAGCGGCGCGCCGATTCGACGAGCCCGCACGAAACGAATAGTGCCACCCCGTAGGCGCGCGATAACACACGCTTCATGCTCGAACTGCGCGAAATGCAGTTCTTGCGGCCGCCGAAAAACGCTGCGCTTATACTTTTACTATTGTAATAATTTTGGCCCAACCGCACATTATCTTAACGAACAAGGGCCATTTTACCCGCCTGAGCTTGGTATGAAAGAACGTCGCTCGTTAAGGCTCTGCGTTCTGAGCGCAGCCCTCTTCGCCTTGTTTCTTGTTCTGGTTGGCTGCGGGGGCGACGGCGATTCGGGCGCTGGCTCGGGGGCCACGGCCACCTCCACGTCGACCTCGAGCGGCGGCACGACGTGCACCGACATCACCGATTGCCCCGATCCGGGACCCTGCGCCGCGGCAACCTGCGTCGGCGGCCTGTGTGGCACGAGCGATCTTCCTAGTGGCACCAAGGTGGACGACGAGCACCCGGGTGACTGCAAAGCCAACGTGTGCGACGGCTTGAGCGGCGTGACCACCGTGGTCGACGACAGCGACGCGCCGGTCGTGAACAACGACTGCGCCATGACAGGGTGCGAAAACGGCGTGGTGGCGGTCGAGGCCCTGGACGGAACTCCCTGCAGCTCCAACGGTGGCAAGATATGTCAGGTGGGCGCCTGCGTGGAGTGCGTGAGCGGCGCCGACTGCGACACCTTCGTGTGTCAGAGCGGGAGCTGCGTGCCCGGGAGCTGCGGCGATGTCGTCAAGAACGGCAACGAGAGCGATGTGGACTGTGGTGGCAGCGAGTGCGGCCCCTGCGACGATTTGAGGGCGTGCGTCACGGCCGCCGATTGCAAGAGCGGCGTGTGTACGGGCGGGCAATGCCAAGCGCCCACCTGCCAAGACGGAACCAAGAACGCCAGCGAGACCGATGTGGACTGCGGCGGCGTCGGCTGCGGACCTTGCGCCGATGGCGCCAACTGCGGCATCGCCTCGGATTGCGAAAGTGCGGTCTGCCACCAGGGCACCTGTCAGGCTGCGACGTGCCTCGACTCGACGCTCAACGGATCCGAGACCGCGGTCGATTGCGGCGGCGGCGCGTGCCCGGTGTGCCCCTCCGGCGCGGGCTGCATCGTCGGCACCGACTGTCAAGATGGCGTCTGCCAGGGCGGATTCTGTCTCCCCGCCTCGTGCGGTGACAACTTCAAGAACGCGCTGGAGACCGACGTGGACTGCGGCGGCCCTTCGTGCGCCCACTGCCTCGCTGGCAAGATCTGCACGGTCGCCTCCGACTGCGCGAGCTTGGTATGCACCAGTTCGCTTTGTGTGCAGGCAAGCTGCGCCGACGGCGTCAAGAACGGGTCCGAGACATCGGCGGACTGCGGCGGCGGCACCTGCAGCGCTTGCGCCAGTGGGAAGAGCTGCGTGCTGTCTTCCGACTGCCAGTCCGGCGTGTGCACGGGCAGCGTCTGTCAGGTCGCCAAATGCGCTGACAACGTCAAGAACGGCTCCGAGACCGACATCGACTGCGGCGGGAGCTGCGGGGGGTGCGGCGTCGGCAAGGTGTGCGGCAGCGCGGCCGACTGCCAGAGCGGCCTGTGCACGAACGGCGTGTGCGCGGCGCAGGCGACGTGCAGCAACTTCATCAAAGACGGAGGGGAGACCGACATCGACTGCGGCGGCCCCACCTGCGCGCCCTGCGCGAATGGCAAGAAATGCGTCGCCGCCACAGACTGCCAAAGCATCCAATGCACGGCCGGCTTCTGCGTGTCTGCGACATGCAACGACGGCCTGAAGAACGGCGTCGAGACGGGGATCGACTGCGGCGGACCCACCTGCGGTCCCTGCGGCACCGGCAGCCCCTGCCTCGTCGCCAGCGACTGCTCCTCGGGGCTTTGTACAGGCGGACTCTGCCCTGCTCCCACCTGCAACGACGGCGTCAAGAACGGCAACGAGAGCGGTGTCGACTGCGGCGGCGGTGCCTGCGCGGGCTGCACCACGGGCACGCCCTGCAACGCGGCGAGCGAC
>CAYLJT010000580.1:0-5923 GCA_964383995.1 uncultured Polyangiaceae bacterium | reverse complement strand
TGTTAGAGGCCCAGAAGTTTGCGCGTGAAGGGGGCGTCAACCGCATTGTCTTGCTGGGTGACGGCGTGCCCAACGACGCCTCGGCGCTGCCCGCATTGGCCCAGTCGGCTGCGGCCATGGGAGCACCGATTACGGCCCTGGGCCTCGGGGTCGACTACGATGAAACGGTGATGGGCGCCCTGGCCCAAGCGTCCGGAGGCTCGTTTCACTACGTGGATGAGCCTCGCCAGGTACAGGCCTATTTCGAGGCCGAGGTGCAACGCGTAAAGCGCGTGGTGGCCAAGAACGCGCGGATCGAGCTGCGCACCGGACCGGGGGTGTTCATCCAGGAGGTCGTGGGTCTACCCCACACGGGCGACGACCGTCAAATGGCAGTTCCGTTGGGCGACTTGGCGTCGAGCGACGACCGCACCATCGTTGTGCGACTGGCCTCCTCGCCGCACCACGCGGGCGCCGCCGTGGAGCTCATGGATGTGGTGCTGCATTGGGACGATCCAGTCGGTGGCAGTCCGGTCGAGCAACGCCTGTTCTTGGGTGCGAAGGCGACCGCGGAGACCGCCGAGCTGGAGCAGGGGCGCAACCGCGACGTGGAGGAGACCGCCTCGCTGGCGGATGCCGCGGCGCGCGCCCTGGCGGCCATCGAAACGGCCCGAAAAGGCTCGCCCGAGGCCGCGCAGGCGGACCTCGAAGCGGCGGCCGTGGAAGCCGAAGCCAAGGCGTCCGCGGTGTCGAGCGAGGCCCTGCGCAAGGAGGCCGAGGCGCTGCGGAACCTTGCCGAAAACCTTCCCGCGGTGGCGCCGAGCCCGGCGGCGGCAGAGCCGGAGCCCGCCCGCGCGGTGCGAGCGGCCCACGAGCGCGCCATCGACTTCTTTCAGTAAGCTGCGCTCAACCGGTCAAGATGGCGCGGGACGCCCCTAGCCACGCTGCGCCATCGGCGACGATGGTTGTTCCGTGGATCAGGCTCGCGGCGTCGGAGCACAAGAAGACAGCCAAATTGGCAATCTCGTCGATGCGCCCGAAACGCCCAATGGGGATGGCGCTTATCATGCGCTGTTTCATGTCTCCCGGCGCCAGGCGGCTCATGCCCTCGGTCTCGTCGATGGGACCGGGGGCGATGCCATTCACACGAATTCCGAGGCTCGCCCACTCGACCGCCAAGGTGCGTGTCATGGAGTCGATGGCCGCTTTGGCCGCGGAGGCGTGGATTTGCAGGGGTGTCGCCCCGTGATGCAAGGTGGCCGAGATGTTGAGGATCACACCGCCGTGATCGCGCAAATAGGCGTCGAACGCGGCCCGCGAGACGTTGAAGGTGCCCATGGCGTCGATGTCGAGCACGGTGCGAAAGCCGTTGTAAGAGAGCTGCGCAGCGGGCGCCAAGAAGTTCCCCGCCGCGCCGTTCACCACGATGTCGATCCGCCCAAAGCGCTCCAGGGTGGCTTTCAGGGCCTCTTCGACGGCCTTGCCGTCGCGCACGTCGCAGGGGACCGCCAGGCATTCGCGCCCCGTTTTGGCGGCGAGCTCGCTGGACGCGGCCGCGAGCCTGTCGGCCTTGCGGCCCACGATGGCGGTGTGGGCGCCGTGAGCCATGAACCCCTCGGCGATGCCGCGGCAGATGCCCGAGCCCCCGCCGGTGACGAAGGCAACCTTGCCAGCCAGGATGTCGTTTCGAAAGACGCTTTCTGTCATGGTGAGGGAGCTAATACAGTTTTCGCGAAAATGCACGCCTTTGCGACCGGCGCTCACTTCGGCGGCGCGGGCTCGTCGCAGTACTTTCGCGGAACGGGCAGGCCGCCTACCGTGCACACCTTCGCGGCCACCTTCGCGGCGATGTCTTGGGGCCCTGTGGGTGGGTCGAACCAGTCGTCGCAGGAGGACGGGCCGAAATGGCCCGCAGGAGCGCTACGCTTCCTTGGCAAGGCGTCGGTATCGAGCTCCTGAAGCGAAGGGATCAGCAACACCGTGATGCCGTAGTCGAAGACACACACCCGGTCTGGGTCGGAGCGGACGACGAACGGGTCGCCGTTGGAGATCGTGCTGAGGCTCGACGACGTGCGCACGGCGCCGGTTTCCAGGTCGTAGAGGTCCACCCGGCTCGTGGGCATGCCATCGGCGGGCCCAGCGACCGAGCGCAGGCGTAATAGATATTTTCCGCGTCCTGCGATGGCCGGTTGGTAGCTGTCCTTGGGGCTGCGGTTGGGCAGAGGTAAGCGCTTGCCGGTGGTCAGATTCCAGACGCCTTGACGGGTCACCAAGAGCGCGCCGTTGGCCGTGACCGCCGCGTCGTCAAAGCCGTGCACGTCGCACCCTCCTTGGAAGTGGGCGGAGCGCGCCAGCGTGCGGAGCTTTTTTGCGGGGTCGATTTGCCATTCTTGCAGCGAACAGTCGTCGCCTAGCACGTAGGCGCGACGGCCGTCGGGGTGCACTTGGAGCAGATCGTTGGGCACATCGCTGAAACGGTCGTGCAGCGGATCGTAGAGGCGTTTGACGCGGTTGACCAAGACAACGAACCACGAGCCCTCCAGCGCGACGGGGGCCGCGGGCAGTGTGATGTCCGAGACATACGCGGTGGGCTCGAAGGTCGCGACGTCGAACAGTAGCGTCGCCTTGCCATGGGAGTAGCCGCCCACCTGGCGCGCCATGACCGTGGTGCCAGGGGTAGGTAGGACCCCGGGATGGGCTTTCTCTCCCGCCTTTCGCAACACATCGCTGGCCTCTTGGAACAGGCGGTCTGCCTCGGCCGCGCGCCCCTCCCGGCGCGCGGCGTAGGCGTCCCGAACTAGGAGGGCCGGAGAACCCTGGTCGGGCACCCGCGGGTGGCGGGTATCGGCAGAGGAAGGCTCGGACGAGCTTGCCGCGGATGACGCAGCGGGCGGGGGAACGCTGACCGTTGGGATGGGCGTGGGAACCGCCGCCGACGCCGAGGACGACAGAGGAGCGACAACGGCCTGCGCCGCCGGCTGCTGACAGCCGGGAGCAAGGCCCACGACCAAAAGAGCCGCGAGCGCCGCCCTACCCGCCTTGGCTCGCACGCCTTTTACCGGACCTGGCTTAAGTTCCCGCACAAGGAAGACCTACGCCGATCGCCCCAAGAACTCAACCTCGGAGCCGCCATGTTGCACGATCAGTCGGGAAAGAGCTTCGCGGGCTCCCTGCCCTTGTGGTAGCGTCCGCGCCATGCCTTGGCCCTACGGTCCTCCCCCCGAACCGCTCGTCAAGACGGAAGGGCCCACCTGGATTTGTCCGGGCGACAACTGCCAGTGCCACGCCGCCGATACGCCCGGCGAAGAGCACGAGGTTTCCATCGTTTTGTTGGCGGAAAACGGCGAACGTATGTCCAGCGCCGCGTGCCGGGTGCACCACCAAGGGCGCATCGTCAACGACAAGGAAAACGCCGACGGCGACGGTCGCATCACGTTCAAGCTACCGCGCGCGCCCACCGCCGTGCTGGTGGAATGGGCGCCCAAAGTAACGCCCATCGAGCCCCGCTACCTGTACCGTGCTCGATATTATGTGGAGATCGGCAAAGAACCCCGGCAGGCCGCCCGCCGCCGCCTGTCGAACCTGGGGTTTTGGACGGCAAAAACGCTCGAGGACAACGTGCGAGCTTTCCAGGCCAATTACCAACACCCGGTGTTGACAGGCAAGCTCAAGGACATCGAGGCCGAGCTGATCCTGTACCACGACACGGCGGCGCCGCCGATCACGAACGACGCACCTTCCCTTGGCAAGGGGGAGAAGACCGGTACGGACAGCTTCGGCTTCGCGCCCTCGGCAGCCAAGGCCAAGGGCGCGCCCGAGGACGACGGGAAACCTGCCCTAACGCCTCAGGCTCCCCTCGCCCCTTCACCTACCCAAGGGCCCATCAAGGTGCCCTCCCCTGCGGTTCCGGTCGACATCCTGGTGGACTGGAGCTTTCGCCCTGGCCCCGGAGGGAAGGCTCCCGTCCAGTCGTCGAGCTTTTGGCTGGAGCCAACGACCTTGCCCGTATGGGTAGGAACGGTGGACACCCTGGGTCCCGGTTGGATGACCGACCCGGGCATCGAGGTCCCGCCGGTCAAGGCCACGAGCTCGAAGACCCAGGCCACAGCGTCTCTACCCCTAGGCCCGGTGCTCTTGCGCATGAACTTTGAGCTGAAAGCAACCGTGGGCACGGAGACGAAGACCGTCCTTGCCTTTCGCCAGCTCTACTTTCTGGACGCCAATGGCGACCTGCTCCCCAACCGCTTTGCTATCGAAGACTACGCTTATGCGCGGGGTGCGGCGCCGACTCCCGCGACCGATCCGAGCGCGCCGCCTGCGCGCGCGGGCTCGCCGCCGGTTCGCGCGAAAGGCACGGGAAAGCCGGTGGTGAACGGCTTTCGCATCGGAACTGGCCTGCATCCCCTGCTGCGCCACGGAGCCGATCGGGTGCCGCCGAGCGATCCGAAGAAAAAGAAGAAGGGCGACGTCGAGCGCTTGACCAAGCAGATCTTCGTCAACGCCGAGATGGTCGACGCGACCGATCTCTGGTGGGCCCTGCATCCCGAGGAAGAGCAAGAGCGCTACCTCCACCCAGGACTTCGGGGCCGACCCGAGAATCTGCGCGTGCTCGCCTGGACGAGCGGCAAGCTACCCATGATTTGGTTCGCGGTGGTGCCCGACCGAAGCTTCACCAATACCGAGACGGGCACGGGCGCCGACATCGTCTTCTTCCGACCTCCGCCGGGGGCCAACTCGTTTACGCACAAGCCGAACGCCAAGGCCTTCCTCGATGTCCGCCACCACAAAGCGTCCACCAACAAGGTCAGCACGATGTGGATGTTGGCGCGGTTCCTGTTGTCGCCGCAGACCATGAGCGCGCTCACCGGCGCGGGCATCGGCGACACCTCCACGCTGGGCTCCTTCGCCGACCAAATCCAACCCATCAGTGTCCGAGACGAAAACGGGCTGATCGTCCCCGATCTTCCGGCGCCCTACATCAGCGGCTTCAACGAGGCCTTTCGACCCTGTTCGCTCGAAGCGAGCCTGGCGCGCACCGGCGAGCCGCACGTGCTGTTTCTGCCCTTGGCTTCGGAGAACGACGGTTATCCAGGAGCCGTGCGACCGGGCCTGAAAACGGTGGTGGGGAGCGCCGTCTTGTGCCTTTGGAATCAATGCGGCATGGCGCGGGACCTGCCCGAGAGCGAAATCAAGGGTGACCTCGATGACGACACGCCGCGCGTCAACTTCCCAGGCGTAGCGTCGCGCAAGCTCTGGGTGGTGGGCCATAGCGCAGGCAATTTGAGCCTATCGCAGGCCCTGAACAACAACGGCGCAGACATCGATCGGGCCATCTCCTGTGGAGCTACCCACAGCTCGGGCGCCATCGATGGCGTGGCCGCCACCCTGCGCACGGCGGCCGATGCGCGCGGCAAGGTCGGTAAAACGATCGACGCGTTCATCCTGTCGGCCCCCGACATGACAGGCACCTGGCAGCTCAAGACCGTCCAGGTAGGAACAGGGAAGACCGCGTTCTCAAAAGCCACTTCCGCCCGCGGCGTGAGCATGGATGTGGCCATGGCCAAACGCTTCTTCGACTCGGGCGCCAAGGTCACCTTCCTGCCGACCTTCGACGACCAGCTCACCCACTTCACGATCGCGCCCGCCACGAGCATGAGCCCCTTCCTGCGGAACCTGCTCGGACAGTGGAACAACGGCGAGATCGATCGCAGCGCCGCCACCCCCCACGACTGGCAGTTCCTGTTCTTCCACGAATACCCGGTGTACGGCGGCGAGCGCAACGCGACGACCGGGGCGGTATCGCCGCTATTTTTCCAGGCCTTGGGGCCGCCGAAGCCGCTTTCGGCGGCGCCCAAACAACTGCCTCCTTGAGAGCGAAGGCGCGCGCGGCGCTAGTACGTCGATTCCGTTGAAGCGATGGGTGAGTACAAACAGCGTAGAATCG
>CAYLJT010000579.1:0-5929 GCA_964383995.1 uncultured Polyangiaceae bacterium | reverse complement strand
TGTATTCGGCGCCTTGGGCGACACCGCCGGGCCAGGCCACACCGGCGGGTGTCGTAAAGGGCGTGCCGCCGGCGATGCCCGCTACGTGGGTGCCGTGATCGCCGCCCCCGAACTGCTGCATCATGTTCACCGTGGCAGAGCGCTCGTACTCTCGGCCGTAGGTCATGCCCGTGTAGGCGGTCACCGTAGAGTGGCGCGCCCGGGGGTTCTGCGTGGTCGACGACGTGTCTGCCTGGTCCCACGCCGCGACGATGCGCGAGGTGGTGGTGGTACCGACGGTCTTCTGGAAAGCTACGTGCCGACCGTCGACGCCGCTGTCGATGATGCCAATCAGCGCCCCCGTCCCGCCGGTCGCCGACGTGACGCTGAGATGGGTGTATAGGTTGGGTAGATTGGTCACCAAAGAAGCTTGATCCATGCCGCCGGACGCGTGGATGGCGGGATCAAGGTCGTGGATGTCCGGGCGCTCAGCCAGCGCGACGACCTGGGCGAGCGGACATTGAATGGCCCGTAGCGGTCCCTCCCCCGAGACCTCGACGCCCGCGGGCAGCGGCGTGCGTGGGAAGTCCGCCGCGACGTGCGCCATCAGGTGGGCGATGGGGTTGGCTTCGCTGCCTGTAATGGCCATTTGCACGTTCGCGATGGCATTGCGCAGCGCTTCCGGCGAGTTTTGCACGCCCTCGACGAGCCCCGCGGAGTAGGGAGATAGGGCGCCATTGCCCGAGGGAGCCACGTTGAGACCGGCGCCCTGCGTGGCAAAAAACGCCACGATCTGCTCGCGCGGGTTGGCGTCCGTCGCCTGTCCAGGGGCCAGGTAGAGACCCGCCGTATGCAGCAGCGACATGTGAAACCGCGGCGACGCGGTCGGACCCTGATCGTCGAAGCGGAATACGCACTCGCGGAAGTAGCCCGTGGTGGCCTGCGCGCCGCGCCAAACCGACTCGGGTAGCACGGCGTAGACGTACAGCCTACCTTGCTGCAGCTTCGTCTCGACGAAACAGGCATTGATGTAATCGGGGGTGATGTCCTTCGGAAAGCGCCCTTGGGGAGGCGGCGAGCTGTACTTGTCGAAGGGCGTACCGTCGGCCTTGTAGGTGAAGAAATGCGACAACACGAGGCGCAGATCTTCCACGTCGTCGGAGGGTAAGCTGCCCGCCGCCGGCGCCGGCACCTGAGCCAAAGGCACGAACAACGACGCCCGGTTCGGCAAGGCCGCGATCTTCTGCGCCCAATCTGCGGCGTCCTCGAAGTCGGCCATGATGCGCTGGATCGTCGCCTTGTCGTCGAGCTTGATATCGGCCTTTTCCATGAGCATGACGATGGTCTGCTTGCGCGTCGCGCCAAGCTCGGCCGGGACCGTCGCCGTGCGTGCGGCCCCCTCCCCTGTCACCGTCACGCGGGATTGCCCCGCGCTGATCACGTAGTCGGTCGTCAAGGTCACCGGTCCGAGACGTTCGGAGGCCTTCGGGTCGGTAGTGTTCGCGATGTAGTCGCCCACATAGACCGGGACGGCGTTCAGGGCCGTGGTCGCCGCAGCGCGGTTGGCAGCGTCGATGCCCTCGAGGAACTGACCGTAGAACTCCCGGATACAAATCGCCAAATCGGGATGTAGCATCGTGTTTCTCCTGGTCAGCGCGCCGGAGCGTCAAGGATGAGGATTTCGTCGCTCGTCGTCACGAGACCGCTCGAAATTTGCTTGCCATCGCTCGTGAACCAGGTGGCCTCGTAGCGATAGCTCTTCTTGTTGGGATCCGCCATCGGCACCCGCCAAATGAGCTCTTCCATGCCCGTCTTGTAGAGCTTCTCGATGTCTTTGTCGGCCCAGGGCGGGGCGTCCGGATATTCGAGCTTGAGGCGCACCGCGCGGTAGCCCATGGATGCCAGATCGAGCCCCAACGACACCTCGACCCGGAGCACCGACGCCGCGATGTCGCCGACCGTCAGCTCGCGTGCCGAGGAGGTCTGGAAGGCCCCCTCACGCACCGCGCCGTCTTTCATGAACGCGGTCATCTTGTAACGGTAAGCCTCGTCCTTGGGCTCCTTCTTGCGGAACGACCAGGACGCCGAGCTCATGTTTCCGGTCAGGGTGATGCTCTGACCTTCCCCAAACCCACCCGAGGCCTCGGGCCGTTCCAGCTCGATCACGGCCTTGGCGTAGCGATCGAGCGGATCGGCCAGCGTCGCACGCACGATCGCCGTGCGATCGGCGGGTTGGTTGATGATGAGCGTGTCGCTGCCCTTGCCGGTCAGGACCAGGGTATCGTCGCCCCCCTGCGTGTAGTGGAATTTGCACTCCACCGTGTATTGATCTTTCTTGTTGTCCTTGGGTCGAATGACGACGCGCGTCGACTGGTCTTGCTGGGTGAGCAGCTTGGTGCGGCTGACGTCGAGGGCAGATGACGGGTCCTTGTAACTGACCTTGACCTCGATGTTCTTGACCGAGGCCCAGTCGATGCCGGCGGCGACCAGATCCACCACGAAGATGTTGCTTACCGTGCGCGGATCGGGCTCGATGTGCAGCGTCGTCGTGCGTACCCAGGGAGACTCCTCAGCGGACGTCGTGACGCCGATGGCCTCACCCGGCTTGTGGTTGACCACCACCTGGTACTCGATGTTGCGCTCCTTCAGGTGGTCGAGCGACAGGCTGTAGGTCTTGCTATCGCCAGCCTGGTTGAGCTCGAACTCGGGCGTGTCCTTGTAGCGGCTGCCGTCCGGGCGCGTGCCGTAGCGCACCTTGACAATCATGGACGAGATGCCGTAGTCGGCGAGGGCCGCGGAGGTCGTTACCTCGCCCTTCAAGGTCTGGAAGAAGGTGTCGTCCAGATCCACCTCGACGATGCGGTTCTTGAGCAAACCCGAGTCGGCGAGGAAGCGGATCTGCCCTTGGGGCGCGATGTTCTTCACGCTGGCGATGACCTGGTGCAGGTCGAAGGTGATTTCTTGCCGTTCTTCCTGGGAGAGGTCGCGCATCAGGAACGCGCCCTGGGGCCGCCCCGCCTGATTCCAGGCCTCGACGGCCGTCAGCGGGCGCGACTGCGCAGTGGTCGGTTGGGCCGCCGCATCGGTCGGTGCCGCCGCCGCTTCACCTCCTCGCACGCCCGTCGCAGGGAGCCGCGGTCCACCCACGTCGTCCGCGGCGCCGACGCCGGTCAGGGCCGCTTGCGCCAGGGGCGGTGTGGTAAAGCCTGCCGTGTTGGCCGTCGCCGCAGTGGTGGCGTCGTACGCGGTCAGGCTACCGCGGTCTTTGGCGAGCACGTCGCCTGGATTGAGCCCCGGTTTGAAGAAGCTCCACGAAGCCAGATCGCGGGCAAACTGCATCACCTTGTCGCGCTCGGCGGCGGCCGCGCCAGGGTCCGTCTGACCACCTTGGTAGTCGGTGATATCGATGTTGATCGCGCCCTTCTTCTCCAGGGCTTCCATCTCGCGATCGATGTCGGTGCGAAACCAGAGCGTGTTGGCCTGCGTGCGCGTGCGAAGGTAATGGTAAGATTGTTGGAACTGGATCTTGATACGAATGTGGTAGGCCGGGTTCAGGCCCTTGTAGTCGAGGTCGTAAATGACGGCGACCGGACCGGCGCCACCTCCCTGAATCGCGCCACGCATCAAGGCCGCGCCGCGCTGCGAGAGCTCGACCTGAAACACCGCCCGCTCGTCGCCGTACATGCTGGGCTTGCCGCCACCCAAGATCTCTTCGACGAAGCGGGGCCCCTGCTGCTCGGTGCCTGCCTCGGCGCCCGAGGTGGCTCCCAACGTGACAAGCCGGACACTGCCGCGCTCGACCTGCAGCGGAGCGAGCACGGCTTGCACGCCGTAGCGCCCGGAGAGCTCGCTCTTGATCGTCTCTTTGACCGCCTCGGGAACGCCCAAGTCGACGGTCATCGTCAGAAAGCCGCCGCCCCGCGAGTCGCCCGTGGCGTCCCCCGCCTCCCGGTACAAAAGCAACTGAAAGAGCGGATCACCTTGGTCGAACGACAACCGAGGCGACCTCGGCATGTAATAGAACCGGCTCCGGTCGTTGTAGTCTTGGTAACAAACAACACCGTGAAGCTCGAGGCTCGCATCGAAGTAGAGCATCGGATTTTTCTCCAGGTAGCGAGGGGTCGTTATGCAAACCCTTTGTCTGCTGCCTGTCAACCGCGGCGAGCCCGCCCGGACGCGCGCTAAAGCGTCAACGTCGCAGTCCCGGGCCCAAACGAGAGGCCGACCCCGACCCCAGCGGCCACCTGCGCGGCAACTTCGTCGGCCTCGGCCACGTGCACGCGGACGGGTAGGTCGACGGGCGCGAGGCCCTTGGGGTCGTGGGCGCCCGGACGACCGCGGGCGGGTGGCTCCGCCGCGGGCACGACCTGCACGCTCACCTCGACCCGCCCGGAGGGCACGCTACGCGCGCGTATCTGCAGCTTGTCGCGCCGCGGATCGGGCGCCAGGCGGGCCACGACGAGCTCCAAGAGCGCGAGGATCAAGTGTGGATCGGACTCGCTCGCGACCGTGTCGGGGGCGTCCACCACGGCGCGCACGACGATCGGCGCGGGGCCCGGCCGCCGTTCGCGCACGAGCTCGCAAAAGGCAATGCGCACGCTGCGCGGCGCGGCCGCGGCGGTCAACAGATCGAGCACGCACAGGGCCGTGTCGAGGTCCCGCGAGAGGAGCGCGGTCGCCCCCTCCAGGCTCAGTCGCTGCCGGGTGTCGACGTTTTTGTCGGCAGACGCGCGCAGCGAGCCCGCAAAGGCCGCGACCCGATCGCGCATGAGGCCGAGGGCCACCTCGGCCGCCGACGACAGCGCCGGCGTCGCCGCGAAGGTCAGGCAGAAGGCATCGATGCTGCGCTGGAAATCCTGCGCCAGCGCCTCGGCGCCCGCCTGCATTTCGGGGAGCACCCGCGAGAGCTGCCGGGGTCCGACGAGGGGCGAGCGCAGGAGCTGGGCGAGGGCTTGGAGAGCCGCCGCGCCGTCTCGGACAGCGCCAAGTGCGTCGCTGGAGGGACCGCGCGGCAGGCTCACTGGGGTTCTGCTCGAAGCTTAGCTCGCGGAGCCGGTCGCCGCCGTCGGCGAGGCCTCGTAGCCAGCAAAGAAGTAGCCGATCTCGCGGGCCGCGGTGCTGGTTTTGTCCGAGCCATGGACCGCGTTCTCCCCGACGTTCGCGCCGTAGAGCTTGCGAATCGTGCCCTCGGCGGCGTTCGCGGGGTTGGTCGCGCCGATCACCTCGCGGTACTTGGCGACGGCGTCCTCGCGTTCGAGGGCCATCACCACGATGGGACCGCGCGACATGAACGCGCACAGCTCATCGAAGAACCCACGGCCAGCGTGCTCGGCGTAAAAGCCTTCGGCCTGCGCCCGCGTGAGGTGAATGCGCTTTAGCGCGGCGATCGTGAAGCCTTCTTCTTGGAGGCGGGCGATGATGGCGCCCTCCTTCTTGTTTTCGACGGCATCGGGCTTGATGATGGAGAGAGTGCGTTCAAGAGCCATGGCGCCCGCTACTAGTGCGACGTGCGAAAAGTCTCACTTGAAATCGTACGTCACACCCCCGCCCCCCTTCGTCCCCCCTCCGACTTGCGCCCGCCACACTCCTGACACACGGCGCGAGTAGAAGGCGACCCCGATGACGAGTCACGTTCTCATCGTGGAAGACGAGCGCGACCTGTCGCGCGTCTTGACCTTCAATTTCCGGCAGGCGGGCTTCGATGTGGTGGCCGCCTACAACGGTGAGACGGCCCTGCGCGCGGTGCGCGAAGAGCGCTTCGACCTCATCCTGCTCGACCTGATGCTCCCCGACATCTCGGGCACCGAGGTCTGCAAGCGCCTCAAACAAAACCCGGAGACCGCTTCGATTCCCGTGATTTTGGTGACCGCCAAGGGCGAAGAGGTCGACCGCGTGGTGGGCTTCGAGCTTGGGGCCGACGATTACGTGGTCATGCCCTTCAGCGTGCGCG
>CAYLJT010000578.1:0-5931 GCA_964383995.1 uncultured Polyangiaceae bacterium | reverse complement strand
GGCAATTTCGAAGATCCCACCGAGCCGGTTCTCGTGGCGGGGGGTGCTCCTCGCCGGGCGTGCCCTGCCGCAGGGCTCCCAGGCCCTTCGCGCGCGCATCCGCGAGGTCTTCGTCGGCAGCGCCTACCCGCCCCACGCGGCGCACCACAATGTCGCGTCGTCGCTGCTTTGCGAAGCGCTTGCCGGGCGCGCTGCCGAAGGTCCGGCGGCAGCTCGCTTTCTTCGCGCAATCGAGCGCGCGCTAGCCATCGCACAGCGGGGCCCAAGTCGCGAAGCTCGCGAGCTGCGCGAGGCGGTCGCGGTGGTCGAGGGGCGTCATCGGGTTCCCCTTGCGCCGCTCTGCACCTTCGACGCTTGGCTAAAAAGAGCGTCGCCGGAGGCCCACCAAGCGCTGGTTGCCGAGCGCGATGCGCAGCTTTTGGACCTCGCGCGCTTCCTAACCGATCGCTCGATGGCGGGGCTCGGAAGCGCACCCGTGGTTGCGGCGTGGCAGCGCGGAAGCGATACCGCGGGGACTGCGGATGCCCGCTACGAGGTGCTCTACGAAGCGCTCCTTGAGCGCACTCTGGCTTTTGCCACCTCTCGCGACGAGGGGGCTGAGGTTCAGGTCCACCTCGGGGCGCGCGCTCGCCATCCTGCTCCGCGCCACCTTGTTGCGCTTAACCACGCCGAGAGTGGGGCCTGTTCGTTCCCCCTTCTTCGACTCGCCAAGAGCGTGCCCCGCATCATTCGCTTCTCGGCCGAGACATACGGACCCCGGGTGGCCCCCGGCATCGTGCTCGCCGACTTCGCTTCGAATAGGCTGCGGTCGGCGCTCTTCGGCACCCCTTCCTGGAGCCAGGTCAAGGGTTCGTTCGAAGGCCGACTGGGGCTAGCGGTCGAAGGAAACTGTGCTCTGTTGCCCCTCGCGGCGGCACTTCCGGCGGTTGCTGCCGACGGCACTGTCCGAGACGCCATCCGGGCGGCCGCCGAGGGCCGCGCGCCCGTACCTCTATCGGGGCCCCCGTGGGCACGCGAACAGGCCGCTGCGTGGATAGCGGCCTTGTCGGCGGAGCGTGCACCATGATGCTGCCGCTCGACGCGCTTCTCGACTACGCGTTTGCGGAAGACCGCGCGAAGCTCCGCCCGCTGCTCACGTTCCTTGACCAGCTCACGCGGGCGCTGCGTGTGCCAGACCCTGAGGATGAAGCTCAGAACGTCTGCCTGAAGCTCTTTGCGACACCGGCCCTGACCCGGAGCTTCCTCGCCCGCGTCGCGGACCGCAGTCCGGAGCTTGCCGCGGCGTTGGATGACCTTCCCACTGGAAGTGTACCCAAGCTCTCCGCCGACCTTTCCGCGCGCCTCTGCCGGGTGCTTCAGGCCTACGTCGAGCGCGCTCTGCGCAACGCGGCGGTAGATGCCTACCGCCAACGACGAACCGAGCCACTTCCTGAAGAGGATGCCCTTGCGGGCACGGCGCTCCTCGAAGAACCCTCCGACGTAGCCGCGGTGCGTGCGCGGGTCCTCGCCGCCGTCAAGGACGACGCCTTGCGCCCCGCGTGGCTCGACGAAACGATCGAGGTGGTGGAGGCCCTGGCGACAGCGGACGTCACCATGGAGGCGCTCACCCAGGATTGCGTGAAAAACGATGCGAGCCTCGCGGCCCTCCCCCCCGACCAGGCCCGTATCCGCGCCCGCAATCGACTCCAGCAACAGCACCGGCGGGCCCGAGAATATCTTGCAGGCACCGTCCGGGGGCTTACGGACTCGGGCGCGCTGGACCCCGAAGATGCTCAAATTGCCGAACGTTGGCTGCATTTTCTGCTTCGTCGTCAGAACCCGCCGACTCGACCGTCTCGGAGATCGACCCCATGACGCGCACACCCCAAGAGCAGCTCCTCGCCGAGCTTGGGCTCTCCGCGGACGCACTTGTCGAAGTCGCCGCTGCGCCGCCGCCCGTGGGCAAGGTCGCTCACGGCCTGAGTGGCAGTCTGCCGCCCGCCAAGGACTACTCCGAGTCCTTTCAGGAACTCCGCTTCGCTAGCCAGCAGGGGACCTTCCCATTTCAGCCTTTTCACCAGACCCTCGAACCCGCCATCCTGCGCATCGAAGAGGCGCCCGCGCCTTGCGCGCTGGTTGGCACCGCCGAGGTCACGCCCGAAGGTGTGCGCCTCGACGGACGCGCTGGGAGGGAAGGTGGCTGTGCGTTTGAGACCCCCGAAGGGCTCTTCCTGGTCACCTTCGACGCTGCGGGGGTCAAGGTATTCCGGTCCGCGGTTCCCCCGGCTTCGCCCACCGTTTGGACGCCGGTTTCCGTCGAGCTGGATACGTCCCCACCTACCCTCGCCGAGCTGCTTGGAGACTTGGCCTGCGAGGCTTGGTTGGTCGAACGGTTCGCCTTGCTGTCCGCTTCACCGGCCATGGTAGAACGCGCGTCCGCCGTAGGTTTGGTCGCGCGCCTTTGGTCTCCTAGCTCGCGGGCCGAGAGGACTGACATTCTCACGGGACATAAGCCCCACCCAAGCGACCAGGCCACGGCCTGGCTGCGTACGCTGGGCGAGTCGCGCAAGGTACTGGGAGAGCTTGCCGTGCACCGCGCAGCGAGCCTTCGCGAAGCGTTGGATGCCTTGCCGCGTCTCCGCGAAGACCCGAGCGATGACGACCTGATGGCTCTTTTGTACGAGCGCGATGTGCTGGAGTCGGTGCGCGTGCTGCTTGCCTTTGTCGGGGAAGGCCGCGCCCTTGGGCGGGAGCTTGTGCTTACCGACGATGTGGCTCTGACCGTGTGCAGTGCCTTCGCCCCTTCGCGGCGGCTTCGTGACGATCCATTGCTGCGCGCGGTGTTTGTGAGCGAGCCCGACGCCTTTTGGGGACAGCTCGTGGGGACCTGACCATGGGTCTTACCGCGTGGCTATTAACGGGCGACAGGGCAGGGGTGTCCCGCCAAACGCTGCTTCGCCGCTTGCGCAGTCCGTGGGGTTTCCCCGCGGCGGCCCAGCTTGCGGAGCGGGCGCGTGCTCACGCTGCAGGCGTGGTGGAGTCGTTAGGGGAAGGGGAGGTGCTGGTGGTCAGTGTGGGGGTCGAGGGGCTCTGGCATCTCAGGCCCCGAAGAACCCACGCCGACGATCTGGAGCTGCGCGGCGCAGCGGCTGCCAGTGCCCTTTTGGCGCGGCGGCTGGTAACCCGGGACTTGCCTCTCTACGACGATGTGGCGCGCCTTCACCGGGGCGTGGCCTTCTACGCGAAACCGTTTGCGGTGCCCCCAACGGCGTCACCGCCCACCGCCCTCGACGGACCTTCCTACGGACTCTCACTCTCCCTGGCCACGGCCTCCGATGCGCTGCGCTTGCCGGTTGCCGCGGACCTGGCGGCTACGGGGGTGCTTCAGGCCGACGGCTCGGTCGCTCGGGTGGAAGGTTTGGCTCGGAAGGTGGCGCTCATTCTGGAGGAAGCTCCTGGTATCACGCGTTTCTTGGTCCCGGCGGAGCAGTACGAAGAAGCGTGTGAGGCTGCTCAAACCGCTCTTCTTCAGCTCGAGATTCGGGCCGAGGACGGATGGCTCCAGATCGTCCCGGTCGGCACCTTCCACGAAGCCTTCGAGCGCGCGTTTCCTGCGGCGCAGGAGCACCTTCGGAAGCGATGGGAAGATCCGGTGATAGCCAAGCGACTCGCGCGGGAGCTGCACCGTATGGCGCTTTTTGATTCGCCCATCGTGCTCGGCTGGCCAGCCATCGCGCGCTGCGCACACGAGCTTGCCACGCAGAGCCTTCCTCCGGCCGAGCTTCAGCGGCTGCATTTGGTCCATGCCATTGCGCTTCGCCACGGTGGCAACAAGAACCCACTGCCCTGGCCCGACGACGCGGACCTCCGCAGCGAGCCCAGAGCCAGCCGTCTGCGCCACTTGGCGCAGGTGGTTCAGGCCGCCGCCGAAGAAGCGGAGGACCCGGGGTCCGCCGCCGATCGGGCGCGGGCGATGGTGCGGCCTGCCCTGGAACGAGCGGCCGAAGATGCGGTTCTCTTGGGTGCGATGGGGCGCGCCTATGGCGCCGCGGAGCGGGACGACGACGCCCTGGTGGCGCTACGCGAAGCGGTGGACACCTGGCATGAGGTGGGTTGTTCGTTCGACAGCACGCACGCCTTGTGTGAGCTGTTGCGCCAGCTTGGTATGGCAGGGAACGCGGAGCTGGTGTTGGCTGTCTCGGACAACGATGTGCCGCTGGTGGAGGCGGACCCGCGCACGTCGGACAAGTCACTCGGCTTTCTGCGGGTGGCCCTCGGACGCGCGTATGTCCAGGTAGGTCGCTTCGACCTCGGTCTCGCCGAGCTGCGCGAAGCACCGGAAGGGCGGGCGCTCCCGCTCATCGCCGAGGGCGGACGCCTGCGCTGGCTCGCCGTTGCCCACGATGGGTTCGGCAATCGGAAGGCGGCGGATGACACGCGCGCCAAGCTCGCCGCACGCAAGGACGCTCCCTACGCCTGGAGGCTCCAGGTCGCGCTCGCGCGCCTCGACGCCGCGCGCCGAGACGGTGCGGTTGATGCGGGATGGCTCGATGGTTTCGGAGACCTACCCGAGCTTGCGCTCGCTCGCCGACGGTGCCCACCGGGCCGTGATCTGGCTTTGCATTTGACCGAGCGCAGCCGATATTGAGCCGCCCGAGCACTGGCCCGCACGAGAGAACCGTCAAGGAGGAGGCGGCGGACAGGTTGGAAACGAGCTCAGCTCGGTGCGTGACGTCAGGTGCCCGTCGGCGCGAAAGACGAGGCACACGGGGACGACGCTGATCCCCTTGTCGAGGGGCGGTTCGACGTAGGTGTCGCAGCGCAACGCGCGCGAGCCATCGGCGGCGACCGTTGCGGGTTGGCAGTTGCGGAAGCCCGTATCCCGGGTCATGCCCCTTCCGCGAAACCAGCCCTCGTAGAGCTTGCGAAGCTGCGCCTCGCTCTGATTCGTGGCCATGAAGAAGCGCTGCGCCGGAAACGCATGGATAGCCAGGATCCGGTCCACATCCCGAGACGCAATGGCAGCGTTGTAGGCGGCTACCCAGGCAAGCTCAGGGGCAGCTCCCGTCGAGGTGGAAGCACGTCCGGAGGCAGCCGAAACGGGGGCGTTGTCCGGGCTTTGGGCGCTATTCATCCAAAAGAGCAGCACAACGAGCGCCACCCCGCCGAGGACGGTGGCCACCAGGATAATTCTCCTTCGCGAGACGACGGGCTGCTTGTCGCCGCCCTGCGCGGCCGAGGAACGGGGAGCGACTCCTGGTTTGGCGTGTTGGGCCGGAAACGGCATGCCCGTGGATGGCGCAGCCTCGAGGTCCCGCATGGCCTGTGCAACCTCGGGTGGCGGTGCTTCGCGGAGAATATCTGTGTCGAGCCAGGCGAGCAGCTCGGCGCACTGCAAGAGGGCCGCCCGTGCCATGTTGGGTGTCGAGCGCTGCACGGAGCCCTGATTGTGATGGAAGGTGTTGCCAAGATTCTTCAGCGAGTTGACCAGATCGCGGCGTTCGGGGGGAAGATAGCGTTTGGCCGCCCCAAGCACCTTCTCCATGGACAAACGTCGCAGTTCCCCGCGTTCGTGGGTGTCGAAGGTCGGATCGAGGGCCACGCAGACGATGTGCGCGAAGCCTTCGACGATGGGCCGCACGCGCTCCATGGCCCGAACAGGCTGGGTTTGCCATACGGCGCAGGCATCAACGAAGTAGTGGCGCGTCGCGAGCGCCCACGCGTCGCGCGCCGAGGCGCGGGCGGCGTTCTTGTTCGTGTTGGTCGAGCCCGGAGAAGCCACCCGAGAAGGTAATCACATCCGCGCGAAAACGTTGTCAGAATTATCTTCCGTCCGCGTCCTTTTGTTCATGAACGACACCGTACCCCTCGCCCCGTCCCTCCCCTCTACCGCGTCCCACCTTGATAGGACACCACTTGCACCTCCAACGAAGAAACCCGTGGATGCCGGCA
>CAYLJT010000577.1:0-5937 GCA_964383995.1 uncultured Polyangiaceae bacterium | reverse complement strand
GGTAGAGCATCACGTTGTTGCCCATCTCGAGCGCGAGGTTGATCTTCTCGACCTCTTGCCGGGCGGTCGCGTTCGGCGCCTCGCCGGGGTCGATTGAGGTCACGTCGTGGCCCAAGGCGGGGCCATTGACCTTGACGAACACCAGGCCGAGCCGGCTCGCCACGTATTCCATCAAGGTCGTCTTGCCGTACCCCGGTGGCGAGATCAGAAGCAACATGCCCATGCGGTCGGTGCGCTTGGCGTCGCCCGCGGCGCCGATTTGCTTGGCAAGGTTCTGACCTACGAGGGGCAGGTAGGCCTCGTCGATCAGGCGGTTGCGCACGAACGAGCTGAGCACCCTGGGGGTCAGCTCGTCGAGCCGGAGGCGCGCCTTCTGCGCTTCGAGCAGCTCGTGCTTCGTCTTGCGGAAGGCGCGGTAGCGGGGCACCCGCTCGTCGAGGAAGCGGCCTGTCCGAGACAACTGCTCGTCCAGGCGCAGCTCCAGGGAGCGCTCGCGGATGCGCGCGTGCTGGCCGAGCAGGCCCGTCACCGTCGCGCTGGTCAAGGCGGCGCTCGGGTGCCTGTCCAGGCTGCGGTCGAGGAAGATGACCGTGGCGGCCTCCAGGGCGTAGGCGTGGAGCCCGGCGGGCGCCGCAGGGCTCTTCAGGAAGCCGTCGAGCCAGGCACGAATCAGCGCGAGGCGCGCGCTCGGGTGGGCCTCCAAGCGCCGCAGATCGTCGTCGAACGCGCGGTCGGCGGCGAGCTCGCGCAGGTGCTGACGCAGGGCCGATTCCAGGCTGGTGGCCGGCTCGCTCGTCACGAAGCCCCGCTGGGCCTCGGCGATTTCGAGCACCAAATAGCGGGCGGCCTCGACGCTCGCGCGGGGCGTAAGGCCCAGCGCAAGGCGCGTCGCACAGGCCTCCACGGCCGGTCGCAGCTCGTCGGCCAAGGCCCATTGCGCCGCGTTTTGGCCGAGCTTTTCGTGAAGGCGACCCAGGCTGAGGGCGCGTTGCGAGAGGGGCGCTCGTTCTTCCGCGGAGAGCGACGCCCAATACAGGGCGGCAAGGGCGCGCGGGTCGGGGCCGAAGCGCAAGAGCCCCGCGCCCCGCCACAGGGACACCAGGCGCTCCAAAATCAGGGCCGCGTCGGCGTCGTGCACGCCGCGGTCGTAGCCCTCGTCGGCGCGGTCCGCCGCGAAGGCGCGCACGGCTTCCAACATGCCACCGGGCTCCACCGCGGCGTGCGCCAGCTTCTCGATGGAACTGCCATCTTCCCCGAGCTCGGCCCGCCGCAGCATGACGGCGGCAAGGTACTCCGCGCGGTAGACGTCGTCGGACTCGGAGACGGTGGTCTGGTCCCAGAGGTCTTTGGCGGCGTCGAGGGCGGGGTCCGAGACAGGCTCGTAGAAGTCGGTGCCCGCCAAATTCAGGAACAGGGCGGTGCCGCTGTCCAGGCGACGCGCGACGAACGAGGGTTCGAGGGCCTGGGTCGACACGTGGAAGCGGAAGGCGCCGAGCTTGATGAGGTTTTCGCCCTCTTCGAACAGATCGGTGCGGTCTTTCAGGCCCCGCAGCGCGTCTTGCCGCGCGCTCTTGAGCTTGGACTCGACCTCCTCGGCCTTCACCGACTCGCCGATGCCAAAGAGCTCTTTGGCAATATCGGAGAGCTTGTGCACCATCACGTCGGACGCGAAGTAGGCGTGCAGATCGTCGGCGGTCTTGAACGTCTTTGCGCGCCGGCCTACGCCGCCCAAGATGCGGTTTGCGGCGCTGAGCAGGCCTTCGGCGCGGCGCTGCCGCTCGTCGAGCAGCATCTGGCGTTTGCCCGCCAAAGCGTCGGTGGCCTCTTCCCGCTTCTCGGCGAGCTCCGCCACGAACTCGGGAAATTCGCCGAATTTGCCTTCCAGCTCTTCGAGCTGAACCAGAAGGCGCGACAGCTCTTCGTCGCAGCGCTCGGGCGTCTCGGCGCGGGCGATGGCGGCCGTGATGCTCTGACCAAACAGCTTGAACTGGGCGACGAACTCCGACCTTGCCTCGCCCGAAGACAGCTCTTTCTTGCGGTTGACCAGGATGGCGCGGGCGCGGTTCTGCTGGGCGTACACCTCGCTCAGCGACTCCAGGATTTGCGTGCGCGCGGTGGCGTCGTCGATGGCCAGACTGCCAATCACCTCGCCGAGCAGCGATAGACCCTCACTGACGCGGTCGAGGTCCTTGCCGACGTCGAGCAGGGCCGCCGCTTTTTGGGCCTTCTCCACCGTGGAGACGAAGGCTTCGAGGCGCTTGGTCAGGGGGGAGAGCGCCCCCGGCGAGAGCAGAAACTTCACGCACCCCGCGCTGACCTCGGAAAAGCGCGTGTTGATGTCGGCCTCCAGGGCGTCCACGCGCGCCAGGTTCATGTAGCGCAGCTCGCGCAGGGTGATGAGGTGACCCCGTTGTTTGCGCAGGTCGGTCAGGCCACCCATGAACCCTTCGGCGGAGTCGAAGTTATCGGGCATGATGGTGGTCAGAATGTCAAACTGCCGTGTCTCGGCCTCGTTCAGCGCCTCTTCCGCGCGCTTCTTGATGGCGCGCACCTTCTCGAACTCGTCGATGACGAGCTCGCAGGTCTTGCGGATCTCTTCGACCGTGCTCTTGAGATCAAGGGCGTCGGGGTGTCCGAGCCAATAGAAGGCGTCGACCATGCGGCCCGCGCCCGCGATGACGTCTTCGTAGGTCTGCCGATTCGGCTCTTCGCTCTCGGCCAGGCGCTTCAGCGTGTACGCCTCGGAGATGCCGCGCACGAGGTCGGCGTTGCCGACCTTGCCCAGGTAGCTGCCGTCCTTCGGGGCCTTGGCCGCGTGCTCGGGGGTGCTGAACGGCGTCTGCCAGACCTGCATCGGATGCACGCGGGTGGGCTCCGCCGAGGTCATGCGAAAGAGCACCATCTTGCCATCGTCGAAGATGGAGTACCCCTGGCAAGGGATGGGGTTCGAGATCTCCTTGCGGATCAAGTTGTAAGGCAAGAGCAGGTAATAGCCGTCCTCGTAACGGTGAAACACGTAGAGGACGTCTTCGCCGTTGGGCGAGCGCAGGGTCTTTCGGTAGTGGATGTTGGTCGTGTCGGTGTCGAAGACCTTGTAGGTGCCCGTGGACAGGTAGTAGCCGCCGGGGAAGATGATGCCCTGATCTTCGGGTAGGCTGAGACACGCGAAGCCGATGGCGTCGATGCGCACGGCCTTCTTGGTGCGCGTGTTGAACACGAAATAGCGGTGTTTCTCCTCGCGGAAGGGCTTGATACGGAGGAGGATCAGCGTGCCTACCTTGGCGTATTGCACGTCGGCGTCGTCGAGCGTTTGGTTCTTGTCCTCGACCGGCTCGCTGTAGATGCCCTTGCCACTTTGGGTGTTGTTCTCGACCTTGATGGTCAGATCGCCGCCCGTGGTCTCCACGAAGACCTCGTTGTAAATCGAGATGTGGGCGTAGGTGCCCGCCACCTGGTCTTCGCGCGTTGCGGTGCGCCACTCGAAGTCTTGCGCGCGGGGCAGCTTGTTGTCGTCTTCCCCCCGGTGGTCCATGTAGGCGAGGCCGCCCGACTTCCCGATGCCCCAGCGGAACACCCGTTGATCGCGGATGCTTTCGCCGATCTGGAAGAGCGCGAGGAGCCGCGTGTCGGTCTTGCGCAGCGAGAGCAGCGTCGTGTCCCGGTTGTAGCGGTAGAGGTCCTTGAAGTCCTTGACGAACGCGGGGTCGGACAGGAAGGGCTCTTCGGCGAGGGGCAGCTCGCTCAGGTCGAACCCCTCCGGGCTCGGCTTGAACTGGTGCACACTGAAGACATCGGCGACCTCGATCTCCGTGCGCATGCCGACGAAGACGTTGAAGCCGAAGAGCAGCTTGCCGCCGATGTTCTTGATGTCCCGAGGGACGCAGTTGTTCTCCGTGCGGATGCGCTCGTTGGCGATCAGGGCCAGTTCGCTGCCCCCAAAGGCCTTCTTGCGCTTTTCGTTGAGCGCGTCCGTGCGTCGTCCAAGCTCCTTTGCTCGGTCGAGCAAACGCCCTTGGATAACCTCGTAGCTGCCGCCC
This sequence comes from uncultured Polyangiaceae bacterium, assembly GCA_964383995.1. Lineage (GTDB taxonomy): Bacteria > Myxococcota_A > Polyangia > Polyangiales > Polyangiaceae > CAYLJT01. The sequence continues at coordinate 1,900 of CAYLJT010000577.1, read as the reverse complement.
GCGAGGGCTTCTTTGCCCTCGGCGGCCGGCGCGGCTTTGGTGTCCTCAGCCATGGACTAGCGCTTTTTCAACGGGGGACGAGATCGTCAATGCCAAGCTCTTTGGCCCTGGCGGCGAGGGCCTCGATCTTCTTCTTCGACGGGCCGTCGGCGCCCTGGACGAGGCTCGACAACAGGGCCGAAATGGACATGCTCTTCGCGGTCTCGGCGCCGGTGAGGGCCTGTTTCAGGTCGTCGGGCAGGCTCTTGTTGCCGCGCAGGTACTCGCCGAGCAGGGCTTTGACCGAGTCCGAGCCTTCGACCATGCCATCGACGCTTTGGCCCAGCGTGACCGCGTTGACGAAGCGGTCGAAGAAGCGGCCGTCGCCGCCCACGATCTGGATCTTCGCGTTGCCGAAGGCCTGCGACAAAATGGAGGCTTGGGCCTCGGCGATGGCGCGCTTCGCGTGGATGCCTTCAATGGCAATGACCTTGTCGCGCTCCAAGCGCAGGCGGAACTCTTCGTGCTCGCGCGTGGCGCCGTCGAGGGCCTTCATCGAGGTGGCCTTTTCGGCCAAACCGGCGGCCTCGGCCAGCATCTTCTCGCGGATCGACACGGCCTCGGCGCGGCCCTGCTTCTCCACGGCCAACGCCTCGGCCTCGCGGATGCGTGCGCCCGCCAAGCCCTTTTGCTCGGCGCCGACAGCCTCCGCCAACAGCCGCTCTTTCGTGGCCACGGCCTCGGCGAGGCCTTGTTTCTCCACGGCAGCGGCGTCCGCCTCTTTGACATGGACGCGGGCGAGGCCTTGTTTTTCTTCGCCCGTCGCCATCGACTGCATCTTTTCGAGGGTCACCTTGGCCTCCACCAAACCCTGCTTTTCGGCGGCGGCGATCTCGGCCTCTTTCACCCGCACGCGGGCCAGGCCCTCGGCGGCGTTTTCGGCCTGAATGCCCTCGGAAAGGCGGATTTTGGCGCGTGCGCTCTTGTCCGACGCTTCGAGGTCGGCGTCGGCCATGAGGATCTTCTGGCGCGCTTGGAATTTGGCCACCTCTTCGGCCGTCTCAGCGGCCTTGATTTGGGTGACCAGGTTCTCCTGCGCGGCGGCCTCGGCGGTGATGCGCACGACGTCTTTTTCGCGGTTCGCGAGCGCCAAAGCGCGCAGGTCTTTGATGCGCTCTTCTTCTTCGGCCACCGTCTTGTCGACGACGATGCGGCCCCGCACCACATCGGCGATCTCCTTCTTTTTGACCTCGATGTCTTTGTCTTTGGAGATGCGCTGTGTCTCGACCTCGCGCTCGCGCGACAAGACCTCGAGCTCACGGGCCTTCTCGACCCGTTCGTGCTCCACGGCCACCTCGCGCTCCTTGTTCTTGCGGGCCACGAGCACGGCGCGCTCGCGGGCCTCGGAGGCCACCAAGGCCTCTTCGTCGTTCTTGTAGCGCACGAGCAAGGTCTTCTTCTGCTCGTCGCTCGCCACGCGCTGGGCCTCGTTCTCTTCGCGGGCCTGGGCAATTGCGATGTCCTTGTGCTTCTTCGCGTCGGCCTCGGCGCGGCGCTGATCGAAGCGGAACATGGCCTCATCGGCGGTCAGGTTCTGACTGCCCATCTCCATGCGCTCTTTTTGGCGCAGCTCGTTCGTCATCACGTTTTGCGTCACGGTCAGGGCCGTGATCTTCTTGATGCCCTCGGCATCCATGATGTTGTCTTTGTCGAGCGTCTCGACGGGCGTCTGCTCCAGGTAGTCAATCGCGGCGTCGTCGAGCACGAAGCCATTGAGGTCGGTGCCAATGACCTTGATGATGTCGTCCTTGAACTTCTGGCGCTCTTTGTACAGGTCTTCGAAGTTCATGCCCTTACCGACCGTTTTCAGGGCCTCGGAGAACTTGGCGTTGAACAGCTCTTCGAGCGTCTTCGGGTCGGA
>CAYLJT010000576.1:0-5940 GCA_964383995.1 uncultured Polyangiaceae bacterium | reverse complement strand
GCTGCAGCGATGGCGGAGAGAGCGCGACGAGCGGCGGCGGAGGGGCGGGGGCGGCGGGAGTAGGCGGCAGCGCCGGCGCGTCGAGCACCACCACGAGCGGCGAGGGCGGGCGGGGAGGGGGGGCGGCGCGCCCTGCGATGCTGCGGCCTGCCCCGCGCCGAGCAACGCTTGCGTGGAAGCCTTTTGCGACAGCGAGGGTCAATGCGCCGAGCAGGCCTTGCCGGATGGCACCGCGGTCGATGACGCTGTCCCCGGAGACTGTCAGCTTTCGGTGTGTGTGGCTGGCATGGTCGGAAGCCAGGCGGACGATAGCGACCTACCCGACGACGGCAACGAGTGCACAGACGACCAATGCAACGCGGGCGTCGCAGAGCACCCCGCCAAGGCCCTCGACACCCCGTGCGGTACGCGTGGCGCGTTCTTTTGCGATGGCTCCGGCGCTTGCAACGAGTGCAACGCGCCTGACCAGTGCGCGGGTCAGGACACAGAGTGTCAGGTGCGAACTTGCCAGGCCGGCGCGTGCGGCGTCGACAACATGGCGCAAGGGACGGTGACCGCCTCGCAGGTCATGGGCGACTGCCAACAAGAGCAGTGCGACGGCATGGGCGGCGTGACACCCGCGGCCGATGTCTCGGACGTGGAGGATGACGGCAACGCCTGCACCGACGACGCTTGTAATGGCAATACGCCGACACACGCCAACACGAGCGCGGGCACCTCGTGCGGCGTGAGCCTCATTTGCGACGGTCAGGGCGCGTGCGTGGGCTGTATCACCGCGGCAGACTGTCGAACACCTGGAAACGCCTGCCTGGTGGCGACGTGCGTGGCCGGCATGTGCGGCACCGCCAACAAGATGGACGGCACCACGTGCAACGACGGTAACGCCTGCACCCAACTGGACACCTGCCAAGGGGGCAGTTGTGTTGGCGGAAACCCCGTTATTTGTGCCGCCCTCGACGCCTGCCACGTGGCGGGCACCTGCGACACCGTGACGGGCCTCTGCTCCAATCCGAACGCCGCCAACGGCAGCGTTTGCAGCGACGGCAACGCGTGCACGCAGTCTGACACCTGCCAGAACGGTGTGTGCAGCGGGGCGAACCCCGTGGTGTGCAGCGCCCTTGACGCTTGCCATACGGCAGGCACGTGCAACACGGCGACCGGCGTGTGCTCGAACCCGAACGCTGCGAACGGCACGGCTTGCAACGACGGTAACGCGTGCACGCAAACGGATAGCTGCCAGAACGGTCTTTGCACTGGCGCAAATCCCGTGGTGTGCAGCGCGCTCGACGCCTGCCATGCGGTGGGCATCTGCAATTCGCAAACGGGCACTTGCCCGAACCCGAACGCTGCGAACGGCACGGCTTGCAACGACGGCAATGCGTGTACACAGTCGGACACCTGCCAAAACGGTGTGTGCAGTGGGGCGAATCCGGTGGTGTGCAGCGCCCTGGATGGCTGCCATACGGCAGGCACCTGCAACACGGGCACGGGCGTTTGCAGCAACCCCAATCAGCCCGACGGGACGGCCTGCACCCTGGGAGGACAGGCGGGCGCGTGCACGTCCGGCGTATGCCAGGTGTGCGGCGATGGCGTCATCGCGGGGTCGGAGGGCTGCGACGACGGCAACTCGACACCTTGCGACGGCTGTTCTCCCAAGTGCCAACTGGACGCGTCGATCACCTACGCCTCCGCCGCGGGCCTCAATCTTTCCATTACGGACGACGGCTACAACGGCACGCAGGGCTCGATGAGCTGCGTCAGCGTGACGGTGGTCGCGTCGGGCGACAGCGTGGTAGACTACGTCTGCCCGACCTTGGCCATGGCTCACACCTGGATCGGCGATCTGACCATCAAGCTTTACAGTCCAGCGAACACCGTGGTCACCTTGATGAGCATTCCTGGTATGCTGGAGGCCGCTGATAACGGCACGACGAACCCCGGCGACAGCAGCAACCTGCTGGCGACCTATCCCATCACGTGGATCGATGGGGCCGCGAAATCGGCCGAGAACATGGGCAACACCATCACGAGCTCGCAGGTGGTTTGCAGAGACGATCTGGTCTGCAGTTACGACCCGAACAAGGGCGCGGCGGCCGCCGGGAAGCTCGCCTCGTTCATCGGACAGGCCGGGCCGGGCACCTGGAAGCTGTGCGTGGGCGACAGCGCGATGGGCGACGTCGGCAGCATCGACCAAGTCAAGTTGTTGATCGGCCAATAGCCGACTACCGCTCTACCTCTTTCATCATGCATTGAAACAAAAAGGAGACTCATCATGGGCGAACCGTTCATAGGAGAAGTCCGGGCCACGTCCTGGAATTTGGCACCCAAGGGCTGGGCGTTCTGCGACGGACAGCTCTTGTCTATCGCGCAAAATCAAGCCCTCTTTTCGATCCTGGGCACCACCTACGGGGGGGACGGCAGGACGACCTTCGCGCTGCCCAACTTGAAGGGGCGCGTGCCGATCGGGGAGGGCAACGGCACCTCGCTCGGGGAGGCGGCCGGCTCGACCTCGGTGACCTTGACGACCGGCGAGATACCTTCCCATACCCATGGTTGGCTGGCCAGCTCGACGGCGGGCACAGAGGATCCGGGTGGCAAGGGCACGGGCGTGGCGAAGGTCTATGGTCCCTCCACATCGGCGGTGAACATGGCGACGTCGACGTTGGCGGCGACGGGCGGGAGCCAGCCGCACGACAACATGCAACCTTACCTTTCCATCAACTACATCATTGCCCTCCAGGGCATCTTCCCGAGCCGCGGCTAAAGGAGGCACCATGGACCAATACATCGGAGAAATTCGTATGTTCGGGGGCAACTTCGCCCCGCTCGGCTGGGCCTTCTGCAATGGTCAGCTCCTCGCCATTTCGGAGTACGACGTCCTCTTCAGCTTGATCGGCACGACCTACGGCGGCGACGGCGTGACGACGTTCGCGCTGCCCGATCTCCGGGGGCGCATCCCCATCCACCATGACACCGGCCACCCGATAGGCGAGGCGGCGGGGAGCGAGACCGTCACCTTGACCACCACCCAGCTCCCCTCGCATACCCACCTGGTGTCCGGGACAACGGCCGATGTCGAGGACAACGTCCCCGCGGGTATGTTTGCGACGAGCGCGGACACCGCGTTTTATGCGCCGGAGAACCCTGCCAAAGCGGTGGCGATGAGCCCCGCGGTCGTGTCGTCGACGGGGGGCTCGTTGCCGCATGACAACATGCAGCCTTTCCTCTGCGTGTCTTTCATCATTTCGCTCGAGGGGATCTACCCGAGCAGCTGACCCAAGGAGTCTTTCATGTCCAATCCTTTTCTCGGAGAAATTCGCACATTTGCGGGCAATTTTGCGCCGCGGGGCTGGGCCCTCTGCGATGGGCGGCTGCTTTCCATCGCGCAATATTCGGCGCTGTTCTCGCTCCTCGGCACGACCTACGGGGGCGATGGCAAGGTCACGTTTGGTCTGCCGAACCTCCAGGGTAACGCGCCCATGCAGTGGGGGCAGGGGCCCGGGCTGACCGACCGCAACCAGGGAGAGCAGGGCGGCAGCTCGACCGTCACCTTGACGACGAGCGACATGCCAGCTCACGGTCATACACCCATGGCGTCGCAGTCGTCTGCGTCCGAGTTTGGGCCCGGCGGCAACGCGCTGGCCGACGCGGCGCTCTATGCGCCGGCACCGTTCAGTCAGCCGCTGGCGGCGAACGCGATCTTGCCCGTAGGCGGCTCCCAACCCCATGCCAACATGCAACCTTACCTTGCCTTGACGTTCATCATCGCGCTTCAGGGCATCTACCCGCCGAGAAGCTAGGCAAGGTCCCTGCGCCGTGCGCCTCTCCCTACGCCCAGAGACCGAGGCCGATGGTCCCTTTCTCCTGGACCTGTACGCCTCGACACGGGAGCTAGAGCGCGCGGCGCTGGCCGCGGCTCCGGCGCTGTGGGAGAGCCTCGTGCGCATGCAGGCAGAGGCCCAACGGCGAGCCTATGAGGCGCGCCATCCAAGGGCCGAGCGGTCGATCCTGACGGTGGACGACGAAGCGGTCGGGCGCCTGGTGGTCGACCGCGGGGGCGGACCGATCCAGCTCGTCGATATAGCGATCTTGCCATCGCAGAGGGGTCAAGGTTTGGGAGCTGAGGTCTTGACAGCGCTTGCGCGCGAGGCGGACGAAGCGCGGCGAGCCGTTGTCTTGCAGGTCGCGCGCAGCAACCCCGCAAGACGCCTGTACGAGCGGTTCGGCTTCGTGCGGACGGGGGGAGACGACGTGTACGACGCGATGGAGCGCCCGCCGCAAGCCGCGGGCTGAGAGTTGCCTGTCTCGGTCAATCGACGAGCACCACGATCTTCCCTGCGACGCGGTTTTCGTCCATGGTGGCGTGGGCCTCCTGAATTTCTTCCAGCTTGAAGGTGCGCGCCAAGGGCACTTGGAAGGCGCCCTGCTCGATGCTCTTGACGAAGCGCTGAAACACGGCCGGTGATAGGTCTTTGGCGTCGCCGGAATAGCTCGTGAGCTTTACACCGGTGGGGATTTGCTCCATGGGTCGGAAGGCGGGAAGCTCCCATTGGCCGCCGAGGATGCCTGTCATGCACACGATGCCCCCCGGGCGCGTCGCGTTCATGGAGTCTACCAAGGTGGTCGCGCCGATGAGCTCCAACACGCGCTCGGCGCCGCCTGGAAATAGGGCCCGGACGTCGTCGGCGATGCTTTCTTTTTCCTGTACGACCGAGGTCGCGCCGGCCTTGCGCAGGGCGTCGGCCTTGGCAAGGTTGCGGGTGGTGGCCGCCACGTGCAAACCCTCGGCGTGGGCCAGGGCGATGGCGGTCAGACCCACGGAGGAGGTGCCACCGCGCACCAAGAGGTTCTTGGCGCGATCGATCTCCAGGCCGGCGGTGAGCGAGCCGTAGGCGGTCTGGAACATCTCGGGCAGGGCGCCGAGGGTAGGCCAGTCGAGGGTGGTCTCTACCGGTAGGACATTGCTGGCAGGAACAGAGGTGTGCTCGGCGTAGCTACCATCGAACGCGCGACCCATGCCTCCCATCAGCGCGACCACGGTTTGTCCGGGCGAAAACGGCGTATCGGGGGCGGCTACCACGGTGCCCACGCACTCGATGCCGAGCACGCGAGGGAAGACCACGCTGGGGGAGAAGCCCCGCCGCGTGAAGTGCTCGGAGCGGTTCAGGCCGAAGGCCCGGACGCGAATCAGGACGCGACCTGGAACGGCAGGGGGGATGGGAAGATCGGTGAGCTCGAGGACCTCGGGGCCCCCGGGGCGAGAGACGACGACGGCGCGCATCCGGCGAATGAAGCACGGTTTGACGGCCCTTGGCTAGCGTTGCTCGCACGCGAAGGCCCGCGCCCGCCGCATTTGCGTTGGGCTGCGCACCGTTTGCTGCGCTTGACGCACCGCGAAAAAAGTCGGATTCTCTCGGATCGACGGTGGCGCCCCCAAGAGCGCCCGGAAACCACGAAAGACCGCGTGCAGGAGTGCCCATGACCGATTTCGAGCAGGACGTCGAGGCGATGCGCCAATGGTTCGAGGCCCCCCGTTTTCACGGGATCAAGCGCCTCTACACCCCCCGGGAGGTGGCCGTCCAACGGGGAACGATCCGCACCGATTACGCGGTGGCGCGGGACGCGGCGGAAGGCTTCTTTGCTCGGCTGAGGCAGCTCTTCGCGGAGAAGAAGTGCATCACCACCTTCGGCCCCTATTCGCCCGGGCAGGCCGTCGCCATGAAGCGCATGGGCATCGAGGGCATCTACCTGGGGGGCTGGGCCACCAGCGCGAAGGGCTCGGCGAACGAGGATCCGGGGCCCGACCTCGCGAGCTACCCGCTCAGCCAGGTGCCCGACGAAGCGGCCCCCATCGTGCGCGCGCTGCTCACGGCCGATCGCAACCAATTTTACAACCGCTCGCGCATGACCGAGGCCCAGCGCTAGAACAACCCCGCCTAC
>CAYLJT010000575.1:0-5945 GCA_964383995.1 uncultured Polyangiaceae bacterium | reverse complement strand
CTATTGGCAATTGGCACAGTCGACGCTTTGACGGCTGCCAATGATCCGGGATGCTCGGAGGTCGATGTCGAGCGAGGCACTGCCAGCGACTCTGCGGCTGCCAATGGTGCCTGTGACACTGGCACTCATCCCGAGACCGTCTGTGACCCCGACCCCGCCGTGGGCTGCAGTGTCACCTGCGTGGCGGACCCTGTCTGCGCGGCCGACTGGGCTCCCCAGTGGGTCTGTTCGCACCCGCTCCCGCCCCCCGGCGGAAACGGCGACAACGGCGCTCCTCCCGGAGGACCGCAAGGTGGCAATGGCGGTCCGCCGCCGCCCGATGGTGGCAATGGTGGCCCTCCTCCGCCCCCCGACGGTGGCATGGGCGGCGCTCCTCCTGGACCGCCCGCGGGTTGTGATCCGGCGGTAGACGACTGCCCTCCTCCGCCTCCTCCTCCCGGCTGCTCGCTCGTGTGCGTGCCCCAGGCGCCTTGTGGCGAAGGGTTTGCTGAAGTCCTCGTCTGCCCGCCGCCGCCCCCGCCCGGCGATTGTGGCGCGGACGGCGCTTGTCCGCCCCCGCCCGACGGTGGTCAGGGTGGCGCGCCGGGCAATCCCCCGCCGCCTCCCCCCGATGGCCAGGGCGGCGAGCCCGGCAACCCCCCTCCGCCTCCCCCCGGCGGTGGCATGGGTGGCAGTCCGGACATGCCCCCTCCGCCCCCCGAAGGATGCCAGTCGGTGTGCGTGCCACTGCCCAACTGCGATGACGCCGAGGGCGCGATCCTAGTCTGTGCGGCGCCGCCGCCTCCGCCCCCGCCCTGCGATCCGGCGGACGCAAACTGCCAGTCGGACAACGGCGGCGCGCCTCCTCCGCCTCCCCCCGGAGGCCCCATGGGCGGCATGGAAGATGGCTGTGAAGGGCCCAATGGACCGCCCCCGGGATGCATCATCGCCTGTGGCGATGCGCCGCCCCCCGCGCCTCCCCCGGCCGATTGACGGTTTCCCCTTCCCTGCCCCATCGGGTCGTGCCATGCGCAAGATCCGATGGGCACCTCCCCGCCCCCCCGCTCCGTTTTTCGTGCGAGCTTTGCGCACGCGGCCTCGCTTGGCCTGTTGGTATGCGTGAGCGCGGCCCTCGCCTTCGCCGAGGACGGCGTGGAGCCCGTTCGCCTGTCCTTCGAATCCTCCCCCGAGTGCCCCAACCAAGCCACCTTCGAAGGTCAGGTCCGCGCCCGAACAGAGCGCTACGCGCGGGCCTCGGAAGGCCAGGTGGCTCGGGCCTTCCGTGTCACGGTCAGCGCCGCCGCGGAGCGTTTCCAAGGTCACCTCGTGATCGAGGATCCGGCGGGCGAGAGCAGCGAGCGATTCCTGGAAGGCAAGAGCTGCGAAGAGCTTGTCTCGGCCCTGGCGCTGGTCACCGCGCTGGCCATCGATCCGGAGGCAAAAACGGCCGCCGTCGTGGAGCCGGTGCCGATTCCAGAGCCCAGCGCATCGGCTCCCATCGTACAGCCACCTCCGCCCCCGAGCGCCACGACACCTCCACCGCTGCCCGTGCGTGTCCCGCCGCCCGCGCCCGCGCCTCGACCAGCACCAGCGCGGCCCTGGGCCTTCGCGGGCGTGGGGGCGGTCGTGGTGGTGGGAACATTGCCTTCTCCCCAACTGGCACCTTCCCTGTTCCTGGAAGCCCGCCTCGCCGACGAGCTGGGGGTTGATGGGCGACTGCGCTTCTCCCTGGTCCACGCCGAGAGCGGCGTCGTCCAGGCGGGCACCGGCTACGCCCTGTTCACCTGGACGGCGGGCGTCATCGACTCGTGCTGGGTGCCTCTCCAGGTGGAAGGCGTGCTCCTCTACCCTTGCGCGGGTGTGGAGGTAGGCATCTTGCACGGGGAGGGTCAGGCGCTCCAGACCGGCACGAGCCGCGGGCGCACCTGGGCCGCCTTCGATGGCGGATTTCGCGCGGCGTACGACCTGTCGCGGGACGTATCGCTCGACCTCTCGGGCGCCCTCTCCTTGCCACTTGTCCGAGACACCTTCGCGTTCGATCCGGACACCGACGTCTTCCAGACGAGCGCCCTCGGAGGGCGCGTCGTGCTGGGCGCGAGCTTGGGTTGGGAATAGAGCTTTTCGTAAGTCAGGGGCCGACCGTCAAGGTCAGGGACGCATCGAAGGACACGTCGCTCGAGGACGCGCTCGCCTGCTTCACCATGACGGCCACGATATTGCTGCCGTTGACGAAGAGGGAGGGAGTGAGGCTGACCGACGTGCTCTCGTTCTCGGACGACGTGCTGCTGGCAAACACCGCGTAGCTCGTGCCGTTGTTGACGTATTTGGACGCCGCCAAGCTGCCGTTGACCCACACCGCGAAGCCGTCGTCGTGGGTGATGCCGAGGTTGGCGGTCAGCACCGTGCCTGAGACGTTGATGGCCTTGCGGAAGTAGTAGCTGGGCTGGGTCGGATTGGCCTTGAAGAGCACCGTGGCCTCGTCGCCGTCGCCGTAACCGAGCTGGGCATTGCCGCTGCTCCACGCCGAATCGTCGAAGCCGAGGGCGAGCCAGGCCGTGCCCCAGTCGGTGGCGGAGTCGTCGTATTTCCAGACGTCGCCCAGGGAAATGGCTGTCACGAGGGAGGTCGAGGAGATCGAAAATCCCGCGTTCGACTCGTCTTGAACGCTGGGAGCCGCCGCGTCCTTGACCCGCACGAGCACCGTGGAGGAGGGCGTGGAGGGCACCGTCCAGGTGTAGCTGCCGGTGTTGGGGACGGTGGCGATGGGAAGGTAATTCTGGCCGTCGTCGACGCTGTACTCCAAGTTGACCGTCGCGCTCGCGCCGACCGAGGCCCAGCGAATGTCGTAGCTCGTCCCGGGCTGCAACAGCTCGCCGCCATCGGGTTGGGCGAGCACGAGGGCATTGCCCTTGACCATCGTGAAGCGATCCGTGAGCGCGCCGTCGTAACGCACGTTGACGAGGGACAGACGGTTGTCCTGGACGTCGAGCACGCAGGAGCCGTTCTGCACCTCGCTGAAGTACATGACGGGGTGGTTGCCGGCGCCCGAGGGGCTCGTGCCGCCGTGACCGGCGACCACGTAGACGGCGCCGTCGTGGGAGGTCAGACCCGCCTGTTTGACGTAGGGACCATTGCCGAGGGGCTTGCCGTCGCCGCCGTCGACGAGGTGGCCGGCGAGGGTAGTCGGGGTGTTGTACGCGGAGTCGATCAGGAACGAACGTTCGTAGATGTGGGAGTGCCCGGCGAGCACCAGATCCACGCCCGCTGCCTCCAAGATGGGCAGGGCGTTTTGCCGCATTTCAACGAGCTGCGTCTCGGTGTCCGAGTCATGACTACCCTTCGTGTAGGCGGGATGATGCCAGTAGGCGACGAGCCAATCTTGGGTGGTGGACGCCAGGTCTTGCTGCAGCCAGGTGAGCATCGCGCCCCCGGGGTTGCGGGGGGAATCGTGCGAGTCGAGCACGACGAAGTGCACGTTCGCCCAATCAAAAGAGTAGTAAGCTTCGGTCCCCGAAGGCACCCCACCCGCTTCTCCCGCGGTCGGGGTGACGTAGGCCGTGTAATAAGGCCCCGTCTGCGTGCCCGAGTCGGAGTTCGTGCCTTCGTGGTTGCCGAGCGTCGGCCAGACGACGGTGTTTTGCAGGATACCGGCGTACATGCCAAAGAAGTTGTTGGTAAACTCCGTGGTCGTGCCGCTGTTGTACGCCATGTCTCCCATGTGCAAGAAGATGTCGGGCAGGTAGGCCCCCGCGTAGGCCAACATGGCGTCTCGGACAGCCGCCTGTTGACTGCCGCCCGTGCCCGAATCGCCGACGATCCAAGCGCGGAGCTTGCCCTTCGTGCCCGCGACGGGCGCGGTGGTAAGGTAGTGCGCGGCGCTGCCGCCAGCCAGAACGCCGTTTTGGGAGCCAACGTCGTAGTAGTAGCGGGTGTCCGCTGAGAGACCGGTGAGCGTGACCTCGTGCTGGGTGACGGAGGGCGCCAAGCTGGCCGTTTGATTCAGGTTGCCTGGCGTGGTGCCGTAGTGGACGAGGCTCGTCGAGCCTGCCAGTGTGGTCCAAACCAGCACGGCGGAGCTGGGAGTGACGTTTTGAACGTAGGGAGCGCGCCCGAGCACCGGGCACGCGCCGCAAGGGCCGCCGCAGTCGATGCCCGTTTCGCCCTGGTTTTGCACACCGTCGTTGCAACTGGCGCACGCCGGGCAGGGGCCGCCGCAATCGACGCCCGTTTCGCCCTGGTTTTGCACGCCGTCGCTGCAACTGGCGCACGCCGGACAAGGACCGCCGCAGTCAATGCCCGTTTCGCCTTGGTTTTGCACGCCGTCCGAGCACGTGGGCGAGCTGTAGCAGATGTAGAGCTGGGGCCGCGCGCTGCCCGTGGGGCTGTCGCTCGTGACGAAGTCGGTGTTGCCCACGGGTTGGCGTACGACAAAGCCATAGTTGGGCTGGGTGCCCGCCAGCCACTCGGAGACCACGCTGGTCACCGCAAAGGCGAGGACGCCTGTGCCGGCGGGATTGGACTTGATGGTAACGGGCTGGGTCACGTACGAGGACCCGAAGGAGGCGTCGGTGACCGTACCTTCGACCCAGGGCGCGGTGGCGCGGTGGATTGCCACGTTGCCTGTGTAGGCGGCTGTCTCGGTCAGTCGCAACTGCGCTTGAATGACCGAGACACCGGCGGGGATCGACGACAGGTCGAAAGACACGAGCGCCTTGTCGGTGGCGCTCGCGCCCATCGCCACGTCGGAGCCGTAGTTGGTGGTGGGGGTCGTCGAGCTGACCCTGGCGTCAGCCGCCCCGTTGGGCAGGAGCGGAGTGCGGCGCAGCGTGGTGCAGATGGTGGCGGCCTGTTCGACGTCGCCGACGTTCTCACCGACGACGGAGTCCCCCGAGCAAGCGGCGATGAGCGTGCCTATCGTGCCGATGCCCGCCCAAAGTGGCAGTTTACTCGCGGTGAAACGGGGGTCTCGCATGGCGCCTCGGGGGTTTGGGGAGTTAGCCCTCCCTTATCGGCCCGCTGGCTTCGTATCGTCAACCCAAAAGCCGCAACGAATGAGCGCATTATTTGTGATCGGCGGCGTTTTTTCCGGCCATTATGTAGGCGAATGAGCGATCTTGGCTCGAACGCCCTCTACGGAGCCCACGGCGCCCTCGCGGTGAAGGGTCGCCCTCCGTCGGGCACCCTCACCGTGGACGTTGAAACCCGAGAGGCCAATCCGGCGCGCTTGCGTGGCCTCGTGGAGAGCTATTTCGACTTCGTTTGGCGCTCCCTTCGACGCCTCGGCGTGGACGACGCGGACGCCGACGACGGGGCGCAGCAGGTGTTTTTGGTCGCGTCCCGCAAATTGAGCCACATCGAGCCCGGCGCCGAACGCAGCTTTTTGTTCGGGACCGCCATGCGCGTCGCCTCGGACGCGCGCCGCTCGAAGCGTCGACGCCGCGAGGTGCCCGAGGACGACGCGCCGAACGAGCGCAGCGATCCGGGGCCGACACCGGAAGAGACCTTGGATCGACGGCGCGCGCGCGCCCTGCTCGACGACGTGCTGGAAGCTTTGCCCATGGATCTGCGCGCGGTTTTCGTCCTGTACGAGCTGGAAGAGATGACCGTGCCGGAGATCGCGAGCATGCTGGGTTTGGCCGGCGGCACCGCCGCTTCGCGCTTGCGAAGGGCGCGGGAAGAATTTGAACGCATCGTGGCCCGCGAAAAGGCCCGGCGTGGACACGGAGGACGGCTATGAACGGGCCGCGAAGAATCCTGGACGGCGGTGGCGACGAGCTCGCGATGACCCTTTTGCGAGCCGCAAAGGACGACCGTCCTGGGGCGGATGCCAAGGTGCAAACGCTCGCGGCGCTCGGCTTGGGCGCGGCGGTGGTGGGCTCGGCGGCGACGGCGACGGCGGCAGCCGCGGTGACGCTCGGCGCAGCGGGCGGCGTGGCGACGGCGGCCGGGACCACCAAAAGCACGGT
>CAYLJT010000574.1:0-5952 GCA_964383995.1 uncultured Polyangiaceae bacterium | reverse complement strand
AACGCCTCGGATTCTTGCGCGTTGCCGACGACAACGAATGCTCCTTCGGTCGCCCCCACGCTCGGCACCCTCGCCATGAAGCCGCACCCCGCTCAGCGGGTTGATTACACCGGCGTGGTCGTTGCTCCGCGGATTGGCGAGAGCCGACTGGCACGTTGGTCCTCGTGAGGGGATCACGGGCTAAAGCCGGCGCTTTTCCGCGTGACAATTTCGTACACGGTGTGGAGCTGCTCCTCCATTCGATCGAGGCGAGCGATAAGCCTTTCGACGTTGTGATCGATGCGCTCGTTGGTCTGGTCGAGCCGCGCAGCGAAGGCATCTTGGCGCTCCGCGTGCTGGTCGAGGCGGGCCCCGAACGTCTCCATGCGGGCCGCGAAAGCGTCTTGGCGATGAGCGCTTTCTCGCTGGGCTTCGAGGGTTGCGTCGACCTTGTCCAGCAGAGCGCGGACGGCCGAGGCAAGGTCTTCGGCGGTCAGAGGAGGGGCTACCATGTCCGTGAAGATAGCGCGCGGGACCCATGGAGTGCAAGATCGCGTGGCCCCGTTGTTGCGCTTTTTCGGGGAGGAGGCTAGGTCGGGCAGGTCGGGTTCACGTGGAGCGCGTGCCAACGGTCAGGTATGGATAGGCGGCGACTCGGTCACCTGCGTGAGCGGCAGCGTGCCGCTTGAAGCCGTTGTTTACGACCAGCCGCGCACGCGCTCGATCAACCGCTCTTGCTCGACGTTGTCGTCCTTGACCATCACGGCGACCACGCGGGGGCCGGCTTTTCCTAGTACGTAGATGACGCGCACGGGATGTCTTCCGTCGCGATGGCGAAGCTCCCAGAGCGCTCCGTCGCGTTCACGGGTGCCGCGCAGCCTCTTCTTGTCACGCCGCCCGAACGCGAGGTTGTAATAGAGCACCTGACGAAGACCCTCGGCGAGCGCCCACTCGGGGGTACCGAGGTCGCGGCGACTTCGGACTACGGCTCCGTCGTCGACGCGCATCGCACGAAAGCCGTCTGGGGAATCGCTGAACGTCGCGGCAGCGGGCTCTTCTCCGTCGTCGTCGTGCGTGTCTTGACTCCGCTCCTCCAACAGCGCGGTGAGACGCTCGTCGAGCGCTGGGCGAAGCTCGGGCGCCGAGGAGCCCGCCTCGGCGAGGAGCGCCGCCGCCCGCTGTGGTAGGTCTCCCTTGCCCGTGCCGACCAACACGGCGCCTACCCGATCCTGAAAAGCCATCAGCCAGGCGCCCGAGAGTGCCTCATCGAGCGCTCGTTCGGCCCGATCCATGGCGTCTTCCCATCCCCGGTCAGCGCTCTCCAAGCTCAGCGCGACGGCGCGCCCCAGGCCGCTCAGCGGATGCGAGAGGCTGTCCATTCCGAAGGCAGGTCGAACGGGAAGTCGAAGGCCTTGAGCTCGCCTGCCGTGCCGACATGTACGAAACTGTCGTCACCAAGACGGGCTTTGTCCGAACGTTCTACGCAACGCTCAAGTCGGGCACCCGTACAGGCGCACTGGTGCGCATGTTTATCACAGGCGTTTCGCCCCTCATGCTCGACGACCTTTCCAGTGGCTTCAACATCGCCATTCAGGCGTCCATGTCACCGCGTGTCCATACCCTCGCCGGATTCACGCGGGAGGATACAGAACGGGCTGTGGACGAGCTTTTGGCGGCGCGCCCCGAGCTTACGGCTATCCCCGAGGTCCGCGACCGAGACAGGCTGCTTTCGGTGTTGCGCGAGCACTACAACGGCTACCGTTTTACGGACGACGCCGAGGAGCGCGTGTTCAATTCCGACATGGTGCTCTATTTCCTGCGCGAGCTCGCGGAGCGAAGGCGTTTCCCGCAAAACATGCTCGATCGCAACGTTCGTACGGAGTACGGGCATCTGCAGCGCATTGGCACCATCAGCCGCACGGGGGCGGAAGAGCGGCTTTCTCTGCTGCAAACCATCCTGAGCGAGGGCCACGTGCGTTCGGAGATTGCCGAGCAATTTGGCATCAAGAGCCTTGCCTCGCACAAGCACTTTCTTTCGCTGCTCTACTTCCTAGGCATGTTGACCCTCGGCACGGCGCCGCGTGACCTCTTCGGTTACGACCTGGAGATTCCAAACCGGGTGATTCGTGAGCTGCAATGGGAGCATCTGGCCTTGATGCTAGAAGAGCAAGCCAAGGTCACGTTGCGCGTGGATGACCTGCAGGTGGCGCTGGGAGCCATGGCTATTCAAGGTGACATTGCCCCCTTTTTGGAGCTGTTTCACAAGCACGTGATTCAGGCGTTCAGCAACCGCGACCTGCGAGGCTTGGACGAAAAGACCATCAAGCTGCTTTTAATGACCTACGCATCGTTGGGCAGGGCGTTCTACCCGCTCAGCGAGAGCGAGTTTGCGCAGGGCTACGGTGACCTGTTCCTGGCTGCCGGGCGGGATGTGCTAGGCGCCAACTATTCCTGGTTGTTGGAGCTGAAGTACCTCAAGACGGCAGCCAAGCCCGCCCAGATCGAGGCGGCCTTTGCCGAGGCCGAGGTGCAGGTGGCGCGCTACGCGTCCGACGCCGCGCTGCTACCGATCTTGCTGGGCAAGCGTGAGCTGAAAGCAGGAATGCTGGTGTTTGTGGGGGCCAAGAAGGTGCTGTTTCGACCTTGGGAAGGGGGCAAATCCGCGCCTTTGGCCAAGAAGGCGGCGGGGCGGAAGCGTCGGTGATGCCGGAGAGTTTAACTGCGGCCTCGACGATGGGGGCTAGCTGCTCGAAAAGCTGGGCAGATCACCGTCGTAACGAGCACGCGGATAGCTTCCTGCGCTCGGAAGCCTGGGGAGAACCATCGACTTCGAGTCGGTCCCTTCTTTGGTGACCCTTCCGCCATGCTCCAACTTAACCCCTGCCTTTGCCCGCTCATCCGCAGAAACGCTCAGAACTGCCTACGCACCCGGACACGGGCGGACACGAAACGGCTACCGCAGCACGTGCCCGCCGTGCTAGAAGCTTTCCATGGCTGGCCCCGCGCTGAAGCTCCCCAGCCCAGCCTTTGAGTCGGACCTCTTGGCGCTCGCCGATGAGGGCCGGGGATTCGAGCTTGTCGATAGCGAAATTGTCGAAAAACAGGCCGGCTTTCGCCATGCGGCGAGCGGGTACGAGCAGAGCCCTTCTCCCATGTCGAGCTGCAAGTGGGTGTGCTCTTTGGCGACGACGAGCAGTCGGCGAGCGACGAATAGGCGCGGCGCCGGCCTGCACGGCGCGCGGCCCTGCCGAGGTAGCGCCTTCGACCCCGCGAGGGCGCGGGCCTCTTCCACCCAGCACTTGATTTGCGAATACCCACGTTGCGCGCGCTCGAGAAGCCCCGTCAGCTCGTGTGCACTTGAAGCTCGGAGATGCGCGCCAAAGCATCGAAATCCCGATCTGCATGAACGATCGACGCGCCCGACTCGATGCACTGGGCTGCCAAGATGCAGTCGATCGTGCTGCGAATCGTAAGCCCTTTTGCCCGCGCCGATCGGTACAGCGCTGCGGCCCTTTGGTAGGTCGCTACGCGCGGCTCCGCCAGCATTGTCAGGGAGAGCAGCGTCGCTTCGAGCACCCTCAACACCCGATCGCTGCGCGCGCCCTGGAGCACTTCACAAACGACCAACCCCGTTGTCGCCAGCTCGAGCGGAGCCTCCAAGAGCTGCTCCAACCTCGCCTGCACGGCGTTGGGCTTGGATGAAAAATAAGCAATCCACGCTGAGGAATCGACGAGGATCACGCCCGACGCTTCCGCAGCGCGTCGAGGTCTCCCTGCCAGACGTCTTTGCCGCGCAGCGCGCGGACGCCGCGAATCCTTGCGGCGCGCACGGCCTCGCGTAGGGCAAAATCCACCACATCGCGCGTCGTCTTGAGGCCGGTGGCCTGCCTGACCTCTTCGACGAGCGCTTCGTCGATGACAATGTTCGTGCGTGTCATACACATAACCTAGCACCGCGCGTACACATCGCGCAAGCCCCATTAGGCCTCGTCGCTGGCTCGTCGCTGGCTCGTCGCTGGTTCGTCGCTGGCTTCGCGGGCGCGGTGCCTGCCTGCACACTCCAGTCGTCACCCCCCGCCGAGCCGAGTGAGCAGGGGCGCGGGGAGGGCGGCCGAAAGGCGGCTTTTCTGGGGAATTTGCGCGCGGCACGGGCGCTGCTCTGGGCTCGTTCGACGCCCTCACCACAGCGTCAAGGAGCCGCCCCATGAAAGCCCCGATGACCTTCCCACGATGGTTCGAGCGTTGGTTTGGCCTGGACGTCCGCTCGCTCGCCGTGGTTCGCGTCTGTCTCGGGGCGATCGTGCTGGCTGATCTTGCCATCCGCGCCGGCGACCTCGCGGTGTTTCATGCCGATAGCGGTCTATTGCCGCGGGCGGCCTGGCTCGCCGCCTATCCCAAGACGTTCTCGCTCTACGCCGCCAGTGGCAGCCCGCTGTTCACAGGAGCTCTCTTTGCGCTCCAGGCCCTCGCCGCATTGGGCTTGATTGTCGGCTTTCGCACGCGGCTGATGACCTTCGCGACGTGGCTCTTGGTCACCTCGCTCCAGGCGCGCAACCCGGCCATCTTGCAGGCCGGTGATGCCCTGTTGGGACTGCTCCTGTTCTGGGGCATGTTCGTGCCCTTGGGCGCGGCGTTCTCGCTGGACGCGGCCGCTTCCGACCCGCCGTCGCCGCGGCGCGTGGCCTCGCTCGGCACGTTGGGTCTCACGCTGCAGATGCCTTTGGTCTACTTCTTTACAGGTCTGCTCAAGGGTGGAGCCGAGTGGCGCACGAGCTACACGGCCATCGAGCGGGCCCTGAATGACGACTTCATCGCCTCGCCCTTCGGCACCTTTTTGGCCCACGCCGTGCCGACCTCCGTGCTGCGCGCGCTGACGGCTAGCGTCATCGTGGCCGAGCTTGGCATTCCCATTCTGCTGCTCTGCCCGCTGAAGACCGACAGGGTGCGGGCCTATGTGCTGCCCAGCCTGTTTTTGCTGCAACTGACGTTCTTTGCGTGTTTTCGTATTGGCCTGTTTCCGTTCATCAGCACGACGGGCGCTCTGGTCTTGATGCCGACGGCCTATTGGGACTGGCTTGGAAAGCGCGTGTCGGCGCCGACCTTCGCGCACGCCCTGCGAGCCCGGGTGACGGCCCTCGCGCTGCGTGTCGGGGCGGGTCGCGCGAGCTTCCAGCTCGGCCGGCTGGGCTCCGTGCTTGCGCTGTGTGCGCTGCTCTTCGTGGTGGTCGACAACGTGGGTAGCTTGGGCGCCCTGACCTTGCCAAAACCGGTCGCCGGGGCAGGGGACACCTTGCGCCTGCGCCAGAGCTGGAAGATGTTCGTGAAGCCGAACGCCTCGCACCGTTGGATTGTCATGGAAGGGCACCGAGATGACGGCTCGCGGCTGGACCTTTTGGCAGGGGATGGCCGGCCCGCGACCTACCATCGCCCCGATCACATCTCCGACACCTTCGAGAACTACCGCTGGCGCAAGTACCTAGGCAACGTGATGCGCAAGGGCCACCGCGCGGTCACCGAGCGCAAGGCGCTAGCGTCTTACCTGTGTCGTAATCAGGAGCACGGGCAGCTCGACATGGTGGTCGCCTACCGTTTCGACGAGCTTTCGAGCGCGCCGGCCGACGCACGACCGACGCGCAAGCTGTTGTTCCGGAAGCACTGCGGCGCGGGGTCGACCTCTGCAGACACCCGCCTGTCGGCTGCGCGGTAGGCTTTTCCTTGGGATTCGAGGCTACTTCTTACCCGGGGCCTTCGCGCGCAAGAAGGGCGGGGCCTTCGTTGGGTGAGCAATCACCTGATGCCGTGCTGACGCCGTCCGTCGGTTTCTCGCACAAAGCGGGGTGCAAAGGCTTGGCGAAGCGGCGTAGGCAGAAATGCCGGCAGCAACGGCAAGTGCCGTGGCTTCAGCAAACCCACAGGCGCTACTCTCCCAACCCCGCGAAGCGATAAACGTCCGCGTCGTACAGGCGCACCGCC
>CAYLJT010000573.1:0-5961 GCA_964383995.1 uncultured Polyangiaceae bacterium | reverse complement strand
AAGATGCGCGAGTACATGCGCCTGCGCATGCAATACGGCGTCATCTTGCACGAGATGGGGCACTCCATCGGCCTGCGCCCCAACTGCGTGGGCTCCTGCGCTTCGCTGAACTTCCGGCCTCAATATTGGCAGCTTCGCACCCACAACGGGGAGGTCACCACGCCTTGCACCGAGCAGACCTCGGACGGCTCCACCTGCGTTGGGCCGCGCTGGTTCGACCCCGTCACCGAAGAGGAAGACGACGGTCTTTTGTGGATGTGGCAGCACACCACGGTCATGGACTACGCGGGTGACATCTCCCAGGACACCTTGGGGCTCGGCACCTACGATCGGGCCGCTGCGCGCTTCTTCTACGGCGACGCCTTGAGCACCTGGGACACGCCCGGGCAAGAGTGCGCCGCGGGCGACGACGGCGCCTGCACGAACCGAGAGGCCTTCGCCCTGCAGAGCATGGTGGGCAACTACGGCGGTATCGGCGGCCAGTGGGTGTTCTTCGGCGACTACCAGTTTACGAGCGCCCGCCACTATTCGCAGTTCAACACCGAGCTTGGCCTCTTGCACAACTGCCGCCCCGAAGAGCCGACCGCTCCCGCCGACTGGAACGAGTCCGTGGACGGGCGCTTCGATCCGGTATTCGACGGGCATGTCGTGCTCGGCACGGTGTGCGATCCGCCGCCCCAGGACTTCGTGGCTTACCGCGACCTAGCGACCTACCAGGTTGCAAACGATGGCAAGGTGCGCTTCCCGCACATGTTCGCCACCGACTACAGCGCGGACATCGGCAACGTCGCGGTGCTCCGCCACGACAACGGCGCCGACGCCTACGAGCAGTTCAACTACCTGATCAACATGTACGAGAACCGCCACATCTTCGACAACTTCCGGCGCGGACGCCAGGCCTGGTCGATCCGCGGCGCCATCAGCCGTTCGATGAGCCGCAGCAGCGACAAGATGCGCAATATCGTGCAGGCCTTCGGCCTCTACCACGACTACTTCCTGCGCGGCCTGACCTTGGAGACGGGCGTCGACTACGTGACCCCCTACGAGTCCACCGACGGCGTGCTGAAGCCCCTGGCCCTGGCATCGACCCTGGCGTTCGACCACTTCACGCGTCAGCTCACGCGGCCCCACCCCGGGGACCACACCGTTGTCCGAGACGTGGACGACGTGCGCGTCATGTTGAACACCGACGCGAAGCTCGCGGGGACCACGGTGTCGATGAACCTGCCGGAGGGCTCGCAGATCTACGAGCGCGGACCGGGTTTTGGCGCGCGCCAGGTCAACAACTCGCTCTCGAACGCCGATGGTAGCTTCGATGTGCAATGGCTGACGAGCGCCGGCAGCTACTACGACAAGGTGTACGCCATCTACCACATGACCGAGTCGAGCAACCGCTTCCTCGACGTTTCTTACCTCGACTTCGTGGATGGCAGGTACCGAAACCTTTCCCTGGTGAACGTGTTCCCCGACGGCTTCCGTCGCCTGCTCGGCTCCGCGGTGACCGGCGACATCGCCACCTTGGGCCCGCGCGTCACCTCGGTCTCGGGCAACACCCCGGAGGTAGAGCCGAAGACCAAATGGCCACGGCAAGGTATCGGTTGGGTGTCGTTCTGGCCCGAAAATGGCCCCGAGGCCTGCTGGCCCGCCGAAGGCACGTTGGTCTGTACCGACTTCACCGGCAAGAGCGACTTCTCCAACAACCTGCCCGACAAGTCGATCGGCGTCGACCCGGCGATTGGCATCGAGGTCCAGAAGTTCTTCATCTTCTATACGCTCCTCTACCTGCCCGAGAACTGGAAGATGAACTGGGTCGACCAACTGCGCATCTACAGCGTGGGCGGTGACAACACGCCGGATCTTCCCACGGAGAACGCCATCCACTGGAAAGACCCGGAGAGCGGTACACTCTACATCGCGCGGCGCTACGGCACCGAGGACATCTTCGGAAAGACCGTCGAGAAGGGTGTGGCAGCCCGCATGTTGTCCTGGGCGAACAAGCTCACCGAGGCGGCCTACGAGGTCGAGTCCGTGGACCCCGTCACGGGTAAGGTCAACGTGGTCACGCTCAATGGCTTGCCCGTGCTCAAAAACGGAGCCACGACGTGTGAGGACAGCCCCGCGTGCATCGCGGTGCGAAACTACAAACCGCTGATCGACTTCGCGCGGCGCACCGCGGCCGATTTCGGGTTCCCCGCGCCCGAGCCCAAGGGTATCGACTTCCATTGACCGCTCCCCGCCCCCTCCATCCCGTCGCCCGCCTGCCCGAAGAATGGCCTGAGCTCCTCGCCCCGCTAGGAGCCCGGGCCTTCGTCGCCGGTCAGGTGTTTCGCGCCATCCATGTGCGCAACGTCATGAAGCCCGAGCTCATGACCGACCTCTCACAAAAGCTGCGCGAAGCGCTGATTTCGGCGGGCTTTTCGCCGCCCGCCGAGGTTTCGGAGGTGCACGCCTCGCAAGATGGCACGCGCAAAGTGGCTGTGCGGCTCGCCGACGGCGCGCTCGTGGAAACCGTCCTGATCCCGTCGCTCGCCGGGCAATCCACGGAAGACGCCGACGCGTCCGCGGCGGACACCGACGACGAAGCCGACGACGTCGAGGCGCCCGAGACCAAGGGGCGCAGTGTGCGTGTCACGCAGTGCATCTCGACCCAGGTGGGCTGCGCCATGGGCTGTGTGTTTTGCGCGAGCGGCATCGCGGGGCTCAAAAGGCACTTGGCGCCCGAGGAGATCGTGGCCCAAGTGCTGCTCGGCAGGGCCCTGCTCGCGCCCAACGAAGCGCTGCGCAACGTGGTTCTGATGGGGATGGGCGAGCCTCTCCACAACTACGATGCTACGGCGCGGGCGCTGAGGCTCCTGACCCACAAGGCTGGAATCGGCCTCTCCACGCGCCGCGTGACCGTGTCGACCTCCGGCCTCGTGCCCGAAATTGGGCGTTTGGGCGCCGATTTCGGCGGGCAAATCGCCTTGGCGGTGTCCCTCCACGCCGCCGACGACGAGACGCGCTCGGCGCTCATGCCCATCAATCGGCGCTATCCATTGGCCGAGCTGATGGACGCCCTGCGCGCCTATCCCTTGCCCAAGCGTCGCCGCATCACCATCGAATATACGCTCGTCTTGGGCCAAAACGACGCACCGGCGGGGGCCAAGAAGGTGGCGCGTTTGCTGCGCGGGTTGCCCGTCAAGGTCAATCTGATTCCGATGAACCCCATTGGCAACTCGCCCCTTGGGCCCCCCGACTGGCAACGTGTGTTGGACTTTCAACAGGTGCTCACCGACGCTGGCTATTCGTGCTTCGTGCGCCGCCGCCGGGGCGATGACGTGGCCGCCGCCTGCGGTCAGCTCGTGCTCCCCGGCGCGAAGCCCAAAATCAAAGGCCTGCGCGTCGTGCAAGGGTGATAACTTGCGCGGCGTGACCCGGACCTTGCCCTCGATTGTTCGCGTTTCCGGCTTGTTTTTCGCGCTTTTCGCGGTCGCTTGCGAGCCCGACGCGGCGCCTCCCGCACCGGCCGCGAGCGCGTCGGCGCCCGCTGCGAGCGCCAAGCCCAAACCCTCCGCGCAGGCTGCGCCCAGCGCCGCCAGCGTCGAGCCGCTCTTGCCCCCGATCCCGGCCGCGTCGATCCCCACCGCCGAGGGCAGCGAGCCCCTCCATGTCAAAGACAGCGCCGCCGTAGAGGCCACCGAGCTTCTGAGCCAGGCCCGCGCCATCGCCAAGAAAGCCGCGCCCAAAGGGGTCTTGGTGGGCATGAGCGCGACACCTCTGGAGCGGGGCTTCGTGAACCTCAACAAGCTGGGTGGCTATGTCCAGTTCACCTTCGAGTGGAAAGACGACAAGGCCAAGGGGACCGCAAAAGAAGGCAGTTTGGTGGTGAGCGCGTCCGCGTCGGGGGTGGCCGCCGGGCCGGCGAGCCCCGCGGCGCTGAGCCTGAGCCTCGCCGATCAGATGGGCTATGAAGGGGCCTTGACCGACCCCAAGTGCCGCGTCGCCGATGCCTGGAAGAAGGTCGCCGCATCGGGCGTGCCCGAGGACGCGCCGCTGTCGGTGCGGCTCTTGGTGGACGCGGGGACCACGAAGGGAATGTACGTGTTTTCGGCGGAGGGGAAGCCCGAGCTGACACGCCGGGTGGATGCCATTCTTTGTGCGGTGGAAGGCCCCGCCAACGTGTCTTTTCCGCAGGGCGGCGTGCTGGTCAAGCCTTAGCGCGACGGCGGCCGCGGGGCGCTGAGACCAAAGGTCTCACGCGGCCGTGTCGGCCGTGGGGGCCGCCGCGACCACGTCGGCGGTGGCGGGAGGCGCGCTCGTGCCGGAGGCGCCGCGACGCCGCTCGACGAAGGTGACAAGCGCCGCGAAGAGCAGCACCATCACGCTCGCGGAGATGGCGATGTGCTCCACGAACAGGGACTGGTAGGTGGCTGATTGGGCGACGGAATCGGGCGCCTCTTTGAGGAACAGGTAGGTCGCCATCGCGACCACGAACCAACCAAAGGCCCGACGAAGCTTGTCGGGCGACACGGCCCCGACCAGCTTGCCCCCGAGCACACTGCCTACCACTGCCATGCCCGTCACGAGCAAGGTCGTGTTCCAATCGATGCTCATCGTGCCAAGTTGCACGGCGAACGCCGCATATTGCTTGAGGGCAATGACCACGAGCGAGGTGCCAATGGCGATCTCCATCGACAGGCCGCCGAGCAGCGTGAGGGCCGGGACCACCAGGAAACCTCCGCCCGCGCCCACGAGGCCCGTGACGATGCCGACGAGGATGCCCTCCGCGAAGATCTTGGCCACGGGTAGCTCGTTCACCACCGGAGGCGGCGCCGAAGCGCGCTTTTTACGCAGCATGGCCACGGCGGTGGCGAACATCATGAGCGAAAAACCGTAGAGCAGGACGAGCTCGGGGACATAGGGCAGGAGCTTGCCGCCGATGGCGCCGCCAATCATGCCCGCCGCGCCAAAGACGGCCGCCGTGCGATAACGAACGCGCCCCGCGCGAGCGTGGGAGATGGCCCCGAACAGGCTGGTTGTGCCGACCACGAAGAGCGACATCGCGATCGCCTGTTTGGTCTCGATGCCAAAGACGTATTTGAGGATGGGCAGCGTGAGGATGGAGCCACCTCCACCGAGCATGCCGAGACTGATACCGATCAGGAGTGCGAGAGCGACGCCGATGAACCACATGCCAGACCACCTGAGCACGGTCTGTACCACGACGAAAGACG
Organism: uncultured Polyangiaceae bacterium; assembly: GCA_964383995.1. GTDB lineage: Bacteria > Myxococcota_A > Polyangia > Polyangiales > Polyangiaceae > CAYLJT01. The sequence goes on along the minus strand of CAYLJT010000573.1, from coordinate 748 downwards.
CGCGAATAGATGGGTTCTCGCCTATTTTGCGGGAATTTGAAACGCGACGTGAAACACAAGAGGCGATTGTTTCACGGGCTGGATTTCAGGGGCGCTGACGGCTGAGAGAGGTCTTTGCAGCAGCGGAAGCCTAGGTGGTAGTTGAGGTGGCTTTCCGGGCTCTTGAGCTTCGAAACATGCCAATCGGGGGCTCGCCAGCGGCAGTCGTCGGGGTGCGCTTCGTAGGCAGAGAAGATGAACCAACTGCCCTTCATCTCGGTCTCGCCCGAGCCGCCACGGCTCAATAGCTCCGCCGGTTTGAGCGGCAGATTCATGTGCTCGGCTGCGTTCCCATGTTGATCGTACACGCCGAGGGGGCTGACGCACGCGGGGAACGCCCCGGCGGGATAGGTGTTGGAGCCACAGCTCTTGTAGCCCCCACCGCGGCAGTCATCGTCCTTGTGGCTCGCCGTGCCGCACAGCGCGTGATCTTTTTTTTCGCCATACGCCCAGCGAATCGCGCGCTTTTCGTTGTGGCGAAAACGCGCCTCTTTGCGCGGCAAATCGAAGCGGTAGTCGGCCTCGGGCGGCAGCACCTCGCCGGCACAGGCACCTTCCCATTCATGGGCGTCGCACAGCCGCTTTCCGATCGCTTCGCACAGGGCCTCTGCCTCGTCGGCCCGCGCGAAGACGACGGGATATTCACAAGCGATGTTGGGAAACTCGAAGGTGTCGATGCAGGCCGACGACGCCCCGCGCAAAGGCACCA
>CAYLJT010000572.1:0-5961 GCA_964383995.1 uncultured Polyangiaceae bacterium | reverse complement strand
CGACAACGCAGTCTCCGCCTACACACGACTCGCCTTCGTTGCAGGCCGTGGCGCAGTCGCCACAATGGGCCGGATCCACCGAGGTATCCGCGCACAGCGCGCCGCACAACGTGGTTCCTCCAGCGCACGACACGCCGCAGCTCCCGAGGGAGCAAACCTCGCCGTCGGGACAGGCCGTCTCGCAGTCACCGCAGTGCTTGGGGTCAAAGCTCGTGCTGACGCACTCGTTATCACAAAGCACGGTGCCGCCCTGACAGGTCACCTTGCACTGCCCATCGCTGCAGATTTCGGCCGCAGAGCAGGTGTTTCCGCACGCCCCGCAGTTGTTGGCGTCGTACTTTACGTCGCGGCACGCTCCATCGCAGTCGGAAAAGCCCGCGCCGCACGTGCCGCCGCTCGTGGCTGAGCCGGTCGATCCGTCGTTGTCACCGCAACCGACGGCCACCGCCGAAGCTCCGCCCAAGGTTGCCAAAAGAGCCGCTACGCTAGCCAGCCAAGGGGTGTTTTTTGCCGACGTGCTCATGGGTTGTCCTTTCCGAAATAGGGCCGCAGCCCTCAAAGCTCGCAGACGTAGGGCAGTGCGAAGGTGCAGGGCACGTCGTTCCAGCGCCCGCCTGGGAAATTGATCTCCGCGCAGTCCTCGCCGACGCCCGCGTTGTTGGGCTCACCCGCTTCCCAGTTCGTGTAGGTGAGCTGCTCACCCGTCGTCCAGCCAAAGGACCCTTCGACGAGCGCGTCCGTGAGGCCGATAAGCCCGCTTCGCTGGAGAGCCTTCAACACGAGCGCGTTCTCGGTGGCATCCTGAATGGAAGCCAAGTGCCCGCCGAGGGCCGCGCAATTGGCCTCTGCCGTGTTGGCGTCGGCCGCTGTCGAGAACGGCAAATAGCAGTGTCCACCCGAGAGATAGGCCCCGCTGGCGCCGCTGCCTACGCCACAAATCAACTGGCAGTTGGACTCGCAGCCGTCGCCATTCAGCAGATTACCGTCGTCGCAGTCCTCACCCGCGGTCACAGCGCCGCTGCCACAGCCAGTCACGCGGCACGACGAGTCGCAGCCGTCACCGTCAATGTAGTTTCCGTCGTCGCACTCTTCGTTTGGGTCGACGACGCCGTTGCCACAGGTGCTTTGGCCGCAAATATAGCCATAAAAATTGTAACAACTGGTATCGTTCCAGGTCGAGGCCGTCGTCAACACCGCGCAGTCTTCGTTTCCCGCATTGTTGGGCTCGCCCGGGGCCCAATCGCTGAAGTTTGCGGGCGTGCCGTCCGACCAGACAAAGGTGCCCTCGGACGTTTCGTCGTTGAAGCCAATCCACAGATCGGACAGCGCTTGGGCCGCTATCGCCGCGAAGACCGGGTGATCGAAGGCCGCGTGGGTCGACGCCAAGGAAAAGCCCAGCGCCTGACAGTTGCTCTCAGCGGTCGCCCAGCTCGCGGAGCCGTCGAAGTAGAGGTAGCAGCCTGTGGAGGTGAGAAAGGCGCTCGTGGTCCCCGTGCCGGCACCACAGGCAAACTTGCAGTTGTCCTCACAGCCGTCGCCATCCAAATTGTTCCCGTCGTCGCAGTCTTCGCTGTTGGCGGCGTCCACAAAGCCGTCGCCGCAGTAGCTGCCGGACAGCGTGACCAACTGACACACAGCATTGCAACTGACGCACGACACCGTGCCGTAGTCACAGAGCTCGGTCACCTGATTGCCGTCGTCGCAGCCCTCGCCCAAGGCCAGCACGCCGTTGCCGCAGGCCGTTGGTGTGCAGTTGGAGTCGCAGCCGTCCCCCTCGACCAGGTTGCCGTCGTCGCACAGCTCGTCGCCCGTCACGATGCCGCTGCCACAGCCGCTTTGCCGGCAGCTCACGTCGCAGCCATCGTCGTTGATCAGGTTGCCGTCGTCACACTCTTCGGCCCCCGCGATCACGCCGTTTCCGCAGCCCGAGGGCACGCAGATGGTGTCGCAGCCGTCGCCGTCCACGTCGTTGCCGTCGTCGCAGGCTTCGCCGTGGACCGGGTCCACCACACCGTCGCCGCAGAAGTTCGGCACCCCCGGGCCCATCGAGCAGTCCGGCCCGCACACGGAGCACGCCATCTCGCCGTACGCACAAGCCTCCGTCTCCGTGTTTCCGTCGTCGCAGGCTTCGCCCGCCGCATCGTCGACCGCGCCGTCGCCGCAGTAGCTCGTGGCGCCGGCGGTTCGCTGACAAGCGTCGTTACAAACCTCGCACGCGCTCTCGCCGTAGGCGCATGTCTCGGTCAGCGCGTTGCTGTCGTCGCACGTCTCACCCGCCGCGCCGTCTACAACGCCGTCCCCGCACGACGAGGTCGCCCCCGCGACCAAGCGACAGGTGCCGTCGCACACCTCGCACGCGCTCTCCCCGTAGGCGCATGTCTCGGTCACAACGTTGCCGTCGTCGCAGGTTTCGGGGGCGGTCACGGCGCCGTCGCCGCACACCGCGTCGCTGCCCGTGCCCCCGGTTGAGCTCGACGAAGACGACGAACAGCCCGCCAGAAGCAAACAACCGATTGCGAACATCGAGCTATAGCGCATCGAATTCACCTCAATTCGGGGCGCAAGAACGCCGACCTTCTTCTAAGCACCTCGCCCGATGCTGTCGATTTCAGTCTGTTTCAGCGAAAGCACGCGACGACTCTACGCTCATTAGGTTTGAGCTGAAACGATGCTTCGCCGCGTGGGCCAGTCGTAGCAGCGCACCACAAATCCGGAGCCGGCGGCCATCACCGCGCCCGCGTAGCCTTCGCCGGGCTCAAGGGCGTGGAGCGTCCAGCGGCGCGCGTCCTCGGCGTCGGGGCGCGTCGCCAAAAGCGCCGCCGGGACACCGGGGCCGAGGCTCACATCGAAGCTGTGCAGCGGCGTCGACAGACCCGGGCCGGTAGCCTTGATGTAGGCCTCCTTGCGTGTCCAACACTGGAAGAACGCGAGCGGGCGGACCGCTTCGGGCAGAGCGCGCAGGGCTGCCCGTTCGCGCTCGCTGAAGAAGCGCTCCCAGATGTCCTCCCCCGTAAAATCAGGGCGAATGTACTCCACGTCGACACCCACCTCGCGCTCCAGGCTCACCGCGATCAGGGCCCGCTCGTGGGCGTGGGAAAGGTTGAAGCTCAAACGAATCGGGCTCTGACCCGGGCGCAGCGAGGGCTTGCCTTGCTTGCCGTAGTCGAACAAAAGGCCGCGCGGATCGAGGCCGAGGTACGCGCCCAGCACGGCGCGCAGCGACGCGCGCGCGCCAATGAACGGAAAGCGGTGGCGATCGAAGACGAAGCGAGCGGCGCGGGCGTCTTCCTCCGCGTTGAGGAGCGGTCGAAGGAGCGCTGCCTGCTGCGCCAATTCGGCCAAATCCAGGCGGAAAACGTGGACCTCGTCGGATCGTGCGACGAGCTCCGCGGGGGCGGTCTCCCAGCTCACGGATCGTCCACGCGCATGGCCGGGAGCGGCGCGTGACCCCCGCCGGGAGGCCGTTTTCCACGCTGCAACAGGCCTCCCAAGAACAGCTTGCCGCGATCACCCACCACGTAGAACGCGGGCACCACGAGCAGCGAAAGCGCCGTCGACAGGCTCAAGCCGCCGAGCACAGCGATGGCCATCGGGCCCCGCGTCTCGGCGCCGGGGCCGAGCGAAAGGGCCGATGGAATGGCCGCCATCATGGTGGCGATCGACGTCATCAAGATCGGTCGCAAGCGCAAGGGTCCCGCGCGCAACATGGCCTGCTTCGCGTCAAGGCCCTCTTCACGCGCTTGGTTCGCGTAGTCGACGAGCACGATCGAGTTCTTTTTCACGATGCCCATCAGCAGCAGCAAACCGATCATGCTGAAGATGCTGATGGTCTTGTCGGCCCACGACAGCGCAAACACAGCGCCGGCCATGGACAGCGGCAAGATGGTGAGCACCGTGATGGGGTGGAGGAACGAATTGAACTGCGCGGCGAGGATCATGTAGGCCACGATGATCCCCAAAATCAGCGCGAAATAGAGGCTATCGATGGACTCTTCGTAGGCCGCGCTGGCGCCCGAGAGGGCGATGCTGGTGCCCGGGGGCAGGGTCTTTGACGCGGCCGCGACGGCGGCCAGGGCCTGGTCCTGCGAGAAGCCTTCGCCCACGTTGCCGTAGACCGTGATGGCGCGCGTGCGGTCGCGACGCGTGATCGCCTGCAAGGCCGCGTCTTCTTCGTAGCTCACCACGGAGGAGAGCGGCACCAGCGTGCCGTCGCGGCTGCGAACACGCAGGCGCGTCAGGGCCTCGGGTCGCGAGCGTTGATCCGCCAACAGACGCACGCGCACGTCGATGCGTCGACCGCCCGTGGTGTAGCGGCCTGCGCGCACACCGCCCACGAGCGCGTTGATGGTGGTGCCCACGTCGTCGATGCTGATGCCGAGATCGCTCGCGCGGGCCCTGTCCGGGACAATGCGCAGCTCGGGCATGCCCACGCGGTAGTCGCTGTCGATGTCGATCACCGCGCCGCTCTGTTGCAGCTCGCCCTGCACCTTCTTGAGCGCCACCACCAGCTCGTCGAAGTCGGAGCCGCGAATGTAAAACTCGATGGGGTAGCCGCGTTGGGCCGTGAACCCCGACGTCGACAAATCGAGCACGCCCGCGCGCACCCCCGCGATGCCGCCCAAGTCCTTGCGAAATACACCTTGCAGCTCTTGCTGCGTTTGCGTGCGCTTGTTGGTCGGCACCAACGTAATGAACATCATGCCGCCGTTCACGCCCGCGGAGCCCGCGCCGACGATGGACCACACGCGCTCCACTTCGGGCCGGGCGCGCAGCGTGTCTTCGGCCTTGCGCATCAGCGTGTCGGTCTCGTCGAGGCTGGTCCCGACGGCCGTCGAAAGCCGCACCATGAGCCGTCCTTGGTCCTGCGGCGGCACCTGCTCGCCGGGGATTTCTTCAAGCGTCATCCAGGCGGCCACGAACAAGAGCACCGCCCCCGCGAGCACGATGCTCGGCCATTTCAGGGCCCGCGCCAGCACCCACGCATAGGCCTGCTCCAGGCCTTCAAAGGCCTTGTCGACGCCGCGACCGAGGAAGGTGCGGCGGCGCTCGGTCGACAAGAACTGCGATGTCCGAGACGGCGCGAGGGTGATGGCCTCCACGTAGGAGAGCAGCACCGCGATCGATAACGTGATGCCAAACTGCGTGAAAAACACGCCAATCACGCCCTCGATGAACACCACGGGCAAGAAGATCGCGCACACGGCCAGGGTGGCCGCCATGGCCGCAAAGGTGATCTCCTTCGTGCCCTCCTTGGAGGCGCGCACCCGGTCCTTCCCCATCTCCGCGTGGCGATGCACGTTTTCGAGCACCATGATGGCGTCGTCGACCACGATGCCCACGGCCAGCGACAGGCCGAGCAGCGTGAAGGTGTTCAGCGTGTAGCCAAGAAAATAGATGATGGCCAAGGTGCCCATGAGGCTCATGGGAATCGCCAAAATCACGTTCAATGTGCTGGAAAACGAGCCCAAGAACATCCAGCACACGAGCGCCGTGAGGATCACCGCGAGCACCAGCTCGAGCTGAATTTCTTCGATGCTCTCTTCGATGAACTGCGACGAGTCGAAGGACACCTGCACCTTGAGCCCCTCGGGCATGGTCGTTTGCAGCGTCTCCACCTGCTCACGCACGGCCTTGGCGACGGCCACTGCGTTCGCGCCGCGTTGCTTCTTGATGCCGAGCCCCTGGGCGGGCTCCCCCGACAGCCGGCTCATGCGCCGCACGTCCTCGAAGCCATCCTCGACGAGCGCGACGTCGCTCAAATGCACCGGGGAAACGCCGTCGTTTTTTACGATGATGTCGCGGAACGTTTCGAGGTCGACGGCCTCGCCGAGCACGCGCACGCCGATCTCGCGACCCGTGGTCTCGATGCGCCCCGCCGGCATTTCCACGTGCTCGGTGCGCAGGGCGGCGAGCACATCGGTGACCGTCACGCCCCGCTCGTCGAGCCGCGCGCCGTCGATC
>CAYLJT010000571.1:0-5968 GCA_964383995.1 uncultured Polyangiaceae bacterium | reverse complement strand
CATTTCCATCATGTCAAAGAGGGCATCGTACAGCGGCCGCAGATAGGGGTTCACCTTTTCGGCCAAATCCCCGGGCAAAAAGCCCAATTTTTCGCCAGCCTCCACGGCCGGTCGCGCCAAAATGATGCGCTTCACGCGCTTTTCCATCAGCGCCTGCACGGCCATGGCCATCGCCAGGTAGGTCTTGCCAGTGCCCGCGGGGCCGATGCCAAAAATCAAATCGTGCGCGCGAATGGCTTGGATATAGCGCTTTTGTGCGACGCCCTTGGCGGCGATGGGCCGCTTGCGCGCCGTGATCAGCACCACGTCGTCGAAGATGTCGCGCAGCGAAAGCCCCGGATCTTCGCGCATCGCGAGCACGCCTCGCACGTAGTCCTGGGAGTCGAGCTCGCTGCCGTTCGCCAAAAGGTCCGCCGCTTGCGCCAAAAATCGCTCGACGAGGGCGACCTTGTCGGCCTCCCCCGCGATACGAATGGTGTTGCCGCGCAGACCCGACTCGACGCCGATGGTCTTCGCGATGAGCTTGATGTTTTGCTGTTCGGCCCCCGCGAGCGCGAACATGACGCCGCTGTCGAGCACCTCGATGTCGGCCGTGGAACGCGTGGGGCTCGTCATCGCTGGGCCATCGCCTCGCGGGGCGGGAGGCGCCTCGCCGCCAACGCGCTTGACCCCCGCGGGATAGGGGTGCCACTGTCCGCGCGGTTTTCGCCGCTAGGCGCGTTGTCTCGTGGAAAAACCATGGCGAAATAGACCAGTTTTCTCAATCGATAGCGTCGAGGAAATGTGCGCATGAGGATAACGATCCAAGGGTCTCTCGGGATAGCGATGCTCCTCACGGCGTCCAGTGCTTTGGCAGAAGAGCCCGTGGCCGCGCAAGCATCCGTCCCCCTCGCGCCAACCGTGGCCGATCTGCCGCCGCCCCCACCGCCCCACCCGGCGGTCTTCGCGCCCGCGCCCGAGCCCACGGCCTCGGGCGCCATCTTGGCCGGCTACCACGGTTCCTTTTTCATTCGCGACGCGGCAGACCATTTCCGGCTCTATCCGCGCGGCCGCATCCACGTCGATTCGCACATCTTCGCGGGCAAGGGGGTCTACGACATGCCCGACGAAGACGGCGGCAACGCGCTCATGCCGCGCCTGTTCGTGCGCCGTATTCGGCTCGAGCTCGCGGGCGAGATGTTCGAGCGGTTTTCCTTCAATTTCGGCGCCGATTTGGCCAGCCAGCCGCTGTCGAACGCGAACGGCAAGAGCGAGCAATACGCTGCCAAAGCGGGCAAAGATCCCAGCGCGGAGACGGCCCGCTACGCCGGCGTGCAAACCGCCGGGAGCTCCGCGTCCCTCGCCGACGCCTGGATCAACTACCGCTACTGCGACTGCCTCAACTTTCAATTTGGGCAGTATCAAGCGCCGTTTTCGATGGAAAACCGCACCAGCAACAACAGCCACCCGTGGATCGAGCGCAACGTCGCCATCCGCGGCTTCGTGGTCCCGACCAGCAAAGAAACGGGCCTGACGCTGTGGGGCGATGTCGACAAGCTCTTCGGCTACCAAGTCGCGCTCTTGGGCGGCGACGGGCAAAACCGTCCGCAAGTCGACGACCGCGTGGACTTCTGGGGGCGCGCCTACTCCCGACCCTTCTCCGGTTCGAAGGGCACCTTCTCCGATCTGCAAATCGGCGTGAGCGCGCGCCACGGCGAGCGCAACGACGACTACGTCGGTTACGACTACCCCGCGATCAGCACGGGCCAGGGCTACCAGCTCTGGGCGTCGACCTACAAAGACTCGGAGGGGCGGACCGTTCACATCATCCCCTCGGGCTCCCAAGACGCCTTCGGCGGCGAGCTGCGCGTGCCGCTCTTCGATCGCCTCGCGCTCCAGGGCGAAGCCTACTGGGTCGTCAACAACACGCGCGAAGCCCTCGACGGCTACCAGCTCACGAACACCGAGCGTCTCGGACAGCTCAAGGGCCTCGGTTGGTACGCGCAGCTCTCGTATTGGCCCTTCGGCGACGCGTTCGTCAACGGCGACCCCGGCACCTCGGGCAGACCCACCCACGTGGACCTCAAAAAGCCCCCGAAGCCCGAGAAAAAGGGCCTCGAACTGCTCGCTATCGTGGCCGGCATCAACGCCCGCTACAGCGGAGCCATCCGCGAAGGCGAGGCCGACGAGAAGACCCCGGGCTCCACGGGCAACCCCGCGCAGCGCATCGTCATCCGCGAGTACGGCGTGGGCGCGACCTATTGGCACACGAAGCACCTGCGCTTCTCGCTCAACTACATCGCCTACCAAACGCCCGGCAGCGGCTCCAACGACAACCTCGCCGCCGTGCCCGCCAACGTGTTGCCCGAGAAGCCCGACACCGGCACCCACGTGCTGCACGAGATCTCGACGCGCATCGGCGTGATGTTCTGAGCCCCCACATATCGTTTGAGCACAAACGATACCCCACGGGCCGGGCTCGCGGCCGCGAAGTTCGCCGTTTTTTTGGCCGAACGGAGCAGGCGCGATAACCGGAAGTGGACATGCGCCAGTGGATCGCGATCGGAGCCGCCGTCGGGCTCGTAGCCGTTACGCTCCCGATGCTCCGAGAGCACGGGCAGACCCTCACGGACTCCTTGTCCAAGGTGACCATCACGGGGCCCAAAGAGCCTCGCAAGGTGGATCCACCGCCGCTCACGAACATCGATTTGTCGCGCATCGACGCGCGACGTGAGGTCGCGACGGCCCCCGCCCACGGCAAACGCGAGGCGACGCTCACCGTGGTGCCGAAGTACCAGCAGGCGGGCATGGGCTTCATGCGGGCCGGCAAGGTGCCCGAGGGCGCGATCGTGATGACCGACGTCAAGACCGGCCGCGTGCTGGCGTGGGTCAGCTACGTCGACGAAGGCGCGCCACGCGACGTGGCCGCCGAAGCTAGCGCGCCCTCGGCCAGCGTGTTCAAGGTCGTGACGGGCTCGGCGCTGCTCGAAGCGGGCCTCTCGCCGAACACCAAGCAGTGCTACTCGGGCGGCGAGCACAGCATCAAGGCACGCGACCTCGTCGACGACAAAAAGCGCGATAAATACTGCGCAACCATGACGAGCGCGATGGGTCGCAGCCTCAACACCGTGTTCGCGCGGCTCGCCCTGAAGAACCTCGATCAAGAGAAGCTGACCGGCATGGCCAAGGGCCTGGGCTGGGCCGACGACATCCCCTTCGATGTCCCTATCGCCCAGAGCACCATCACGCTACCCGCCGACGACCTCGGTTTTGCGCGCAGCGCCGCGGGATTTTGGAACACCACGCTGTCGCCGTTCCAGGCCGCGAACCTGGTCACGACCATCGCCAACCGCGGCGAGATGATCCGCCTGCACGTGGTCGAGACCGTAAGCGACGAAGAGGGGCTCATCTACGAAGCGGCCAAAGAGCGCCAGGTCCTGCGCCGCGCGATGGACGAGAGCACCGCGGCCGGGGTCACGGGCATGATGGAGTCGACCGTCAGCGACGGCACGAGCTACCGCTCCTTCCACGATCGCAACGGCAAGGCCTACCTGCCCAACATCACGGTGGCCGGCAAGACGGGCACCTTGACGAAGCCGGCACCAAACGGCCCCTATTACACCTGGTTCGTGGGCTTTGCCCCGACCAACAACCCCGAGGTGGCCATCGCAGTGTCCGTGGCAAACGGCGAAAAATGGCGCGTAAAAGCCACCAACGTCGCCTGTGACATGCTGCGCGTGTACTTCGCCGACAAGGGCGCCCCGGGGGTCTCCGACCCGAACGATCCGAGCGGCCGCACGCGCGCGAAGGCGAAGAAGTAACCGTTTGATCTCAAACGATTTTCGCGGCGACGCCCGAGAAGCGCGAACCGCTCCCTGACGACGTTACGCCTCGGTCTTCTCGACCTCGCGGGCCTCGAAACACCCCCGGCAGCGGGCTTCGTAGGAGGCCGCGCCGCCCACCAACACCGTGGTTTTTTGCGGCACGAGGCGCTGCGAGCGACACGCGGGCCCACCGCACACGGTGCACACCGCGCGGACCTTGGTCACCTCTTCGGCGATCGCCATCAGCTCGGGCATCGGTGGAAACGGCCGTCCCATGTAGTCCTGGTCGAGCCCCGCCACGATCACGCGGATGCCGCGGTTGGCGAGCTCGTCGCAAGCCTCGACGATGCCCACATCGAAGAACTGGGCCTCGTCGACGGCGACCACGTCGATGTCCTCGCGCACGCGGCTCATCAAGCTCGCGCTCGTGGCGACGGCGACGGCATCGACGCTGATGGCCCCGTGGCTCACGATGCGCGTGGGGTCGTAGCGGTCGTCGATGCGAGGCTTGAAGGCCTGCACCTCTTGCCTCGCGTAAAGAGCACGTTTTAGCCGGCGGATGAGCTCCTCGGTCTTGCCGCTGAACATCGACCCGGTGATGACCTCGACGGAGCCCGTGCGAAGGGGGCGCATGCCCCCCGCTAGCCGCGCCTTGTTCGCGGCGGCAAGGGCCTTGTCTGGTCGTTGGGGTCACAACAGAAGATGGAAAGATCGCGCGCAGGTTGTGTCGGAGCCCGATCAGCGTGCTATGCTCTGGGCGTGCAGGTGGTGCTGCGGAAGCTCGGACGCGGATCACGCGCCGTTGTAGGGCGACTCGTGAGAGCACCGCGCAAAGGGTCGGTCGTCGTCATCGAGTTCTCCGATGGCATGCACGAGTACGTCACCACCCCGGTGAAGCGCATCTTGCGGCTCGTGGGCAGCGAGGTCTTCTACATCGAGACGGTGAACTCGCGTTACCGCCTCGAAGTGCGCGGCCGCGAAGTGCCCCTCGAAGGCGCCGCCAGCAGCTAAGGGCGCTCGCTCGGCGTTGAGGATCGCGAGGGCCGGGGCCGACGCGCGGGCGCGGCGTGTGATTGCGGTGCGATAGCTATTGCTTCGAGCCTAGCCCCTGGGAGAGACTCGCCGCCCTTTTTTAGGAGTCCCCCACGCATGGGTAATCACGATCGCCGCCACTCGTTGAAGATGAAGCGCCGCCGCTCGCAGGCGAAGAAGAAAGCGCGCCTCGCCAAGAAGAAGGTCGCCAAAGCGGCGCCGCCGCCCGTCGCCAAGAAGACGTCGCGCAAGGCCGAGAAGGCCGAAAAAGCCGAAAAGGCCGACGCTTCGTAGGACCTCCCGACGCGGGCACGAACGAGAACGGTCTTCGTGCCCGGCGGCGCCTCAATCGCCGCGAATCACGCGCGTCGCAAAGCGGTTCGGCCGGGGGGCCGTTTCCGCGGGCTCGGGCATCACTTCGCCCAAGAGGCCACTGTCGCCGCTCGCCCGCTCTTCGGCGACCACGCGCCAGCCGCGGTCGTCTTTCCACGTTTGCTTCACCTGCGTGCTGCGAACCTCGACCTCATCGGGGCGCTGCCAGGTGACGTTCAGCACGACCTCGGCCTCGTCCTTCGACTTCATCGAAAGGCCGCCCATTTCGAGGTCGACGATGCGCAGCGAGCGGCCCCAGGCGACGTGCTTTTTGCTGATCTCTTCGCGGGCCTCGTCGCTCACGTGGTCGAAGGCCACGTCGTAGCGACCGAAGCGCATGGCGGTGCTGTAGTCGTACGCTGTCTCGGACAAGCGTTGGGCGGGGGTCGCCGGGCCCATGCAACCAACCAGGGCGAGGGCGACCGTGAGCGAGAAGGCCATGCGCATCCCGGGGTCGTAGGCAGGACCCGCAAAAAAGGCCAACTTTTCGGCGCTAGAACGAGCCCGCGGCGATGAAATAGAGCTGGCCGTCTTCTTCGGCTTCACGCGAAAAGCCGTAGGCGTAGCCCAAACGAAGCTGGGTCGTGAGGTAGTAGCCGAGGGTCACCTGGGTCCAGATTTCGGCGCCCACTGCCGTGTGCAGTTGGGGCGAGTCGATCAGGTAGCCCTCGTGAAAGAGCTCGACCGCGTCCTCGTCGAAGTTGGTCCACGCACCGCCCCAATCGACGAACAAGCTGCCGTCGATGCGCCGCAAATAGCCC
>CAYLJT010000570.1:0-5972 GCA_964383995.1 uncultured Polyangiaceae bacterium | reverse complement strand
CCAAGACAGTCGCCAGCGCGTCGATCGGGGGCGCGCCCCCACGCTCCAGCAGCTCCAGGCCGAGCTGACCTCCGAATGCGATGACGAGACCGATGCCCAGATAACCGCCGGCGCCCGTGGTTTCGGCGCCCATGAAGCCCGCTAGGCTCGCCAGCGTGGCTGCGACCGCGGCGACCGCGCCCACGTGGGTGAGCCGTAGCTCCTCTGTTGCGACGGTGGCGAAGGCGTGAACCACGAAGGGGGTGGCGACCAAGAAGGCGCCCCCCAAGAACCAGCGCGCGGGGCCGTAGGCCCGGTAGCGCGCGCGAAACAGCAGCGCCGCCGGCAGCGCCGTCGCTGCCAGGAACCGAAAGAAGCCCCAGGCCTCGCCGCCGACCGCGATTCCTCCGGCGGGACCGATGTCGCGCAGGCCGAGCGCCCCAGCGAGGAGCCCGACGACCGCCAGGGCCAACGCGCGCCGCGCATACGATACGGGCAGGACGCCTGCGACGATGACCACACCGCCGAGCAGCGCCGATGGCACCGTTTGGTCCGCCAGGGCCCCATCGCCACGCAAGTCGAGCAGACCGCCGGCGGCGACGAGCGCGAGGCCCAGGCCCACACAAAGGCCCCGCGCCGCGTTGCGGCCCGGCTCCCGCGGGGCGAGGTCCTCGATGAGCGCCTCGGAGGCCAATAGGGGCGTCTGGCGCGCTCGCTCGGGGGGACTCTCGGGGGGCTCGGTCACGCGCTCGATGGGCGTCGAGGTCGGCCCCGAGCGGGGCGCGGCCTGGGGCGCCTCGCCCGCGTCTGGAGGGCGTTTGTCGACCATTAGCTACGCCTCCCGAGGCGTCGAGGGCGAAGCATCAAGGGGCCTCCGCGGAAGGCGCGTGCGGGGGACGAAGGTGCTCGGCGGGCAGTGCGCCGAGGGCCCCGACAAAGCTGCGAATGAGGCCCTTTACGCGGGCAAAACCGTGCAGATCGCGGCGAAATGAACCCTCGTCCATGTACCTCCGGCGGGCCACCTCGACCTGGATCGCGTGCACGCCCGCGGATGGGCGGCCGTAATGCGCCGTCGCGAAGCCGCCGCGGTAGGGGACGTCGTGGCGCACCTCGAACCCTTGGGCCCTCGCGATCGCGTCGACGGTATCGATGACCGCGGCGGCCGCGCTTGTGCGGCCCCGCGAGCCCGGCACCAAATCGGCGCGACGAACCCCCGGGTCGAGGTGCCCCATGCGCCCGTCGCTCGGCATCGAATGCACGCACAGCAACACGGCATAGCCAAAGCGGGCTTGCTTCGCGGCCAGCATCTCGTCGAGCGTGCGGTGATAGGGCCGGTAAACGAGGTTGAGCCGCCGCTCGAGCTCGGACCGCGGCAGAGCCCGCGTGATGATCGGGTCGCCGTCGGTGGTGAGCCGCCAAATGAGCCCGCGGGGCAAGGGCGCGCGGCCTCCGCCCTCCACGGCCTCGCCGTCGACGTTGCTCTCGGCCCGGTTCAAATCCACGACAAAACGGCTGTACCGCGCCACGAGCAGGGAGGCGCCTTCGGCCGGCGTGTCGGCGCACAGCTCGTCCACGTACAGATCCGCGTCGCGCGCCACGCTGAACGCGGGGGCCACGGTAAATGCCAGGGTTTCCGGGTCGATGTGGAGACCGCCGTGGGGCACTTCGACCACCACGGGCGTTTCGCGACCCAGGGGCTCGACCCGTTCGTAGGGGGGCAACCCTTGCACAGCTCACCATTACAGGATCCGGAAGCGTCCGGCGCGAAAGAAGTGCGCTACCCCGCTCGACGGCCCGTTTTTCGCCCGGAACCGTGGCCTGCGCTATCCTATCGGACGTGCAGCTCTCCGGCTGGATCGATGCCTATCTCGACCATTTGCGGGTGGAGCGCGCCCTGTCTCGGGCCACCGTCGAGGCGTATGCCAAGGACCTCAGCAAGCTCGTGGCGTTGGCGGAGGAGCAGGGCGTCGACGCCGCCGCCGGGATCGACGGTCCGCTCGTCGCTGCCTACCTCGCGGCCCTCGGGCATTCTGGCATTTCCGCGCGCTCCGCCGCGCGGCATCTGTCCGCGGTCCGCGGCTTCGCGAAGTTCTTGCTGCGCGAACGGGTGCTCGAAGCGGATCCCACGGCCCTCGTGGATCGGCCCAAGCTCGGTCGCAAGCTGCCGCGGGTGCTCTCTTTCGACGAAGTCCGCGCGTTGCTCGACGCGCCCGAGCCCGCTACGCCGCGCGGCGTGCGGGACCGCGCCATGCTTCAGCTCATGTACGCCGCGGGGCTCCGTGTGAGCGAGCTCGTGGGGCTGAAGCTCAACGACGTGGACCGCCGAAGGGGCCTTGTTTCCGCCTTTGGCAAGGGCAATAAGCGCAGGCTCGTGCCGATCGGTGAGACCGCCCTCGAGGCCCTCGACGGCTACCTCGCGGTGCGCAGCCTTCACCCCGCCGCGGGCTCTTCGGTGCTGTTCTTGTCGCCGCGCGGGCGGGCCATGACGCGCCAGGGCTTTTGGAAGATCGTCGCGCGGTACGCCCGCGGTGTCGGCATTCAAAGGGCGATTTCTCCGCACAAGCTCCGTCACTCGTTCGCCACCCATCTGCTCGAAGGCGGCGCCGACCTGCGCAGTGTGCAGACGATGCTCGGCCACACCGACATCGCGACCACGGAGATTTACACCCACGTGGCCGATGGTCATCTGCGCCGAACGTACGCCCGCTCCCACCCGCGCGCCTGACCTGTCAAGGGTTTTTGGCAGCGCCCCAGGCGCCGAGCGCGTCAAAGCCACGTTTGCCGAAGCGGGGCGCGTAGTCACGTGTCAAAGCGCGGTCGAGGATGGTGCCATAGAGGGCTGGCGCCATCAGCCCCCACTGCCGATCTTCGTCTGGGATGGTGCTTTTCCGTGGCCCGCCGGAGCCCGCATAGCTTCGGCGAAGGCGCGTGAGCATGGCGCCGAGCTCCCTGTTCACCAGTGTCCGCACGGCGTGCGCATAGGGCTGTTCCAACAACCAATCAAGCAACGTCCAGCCGAAGTCACGGTGCCTCGCTTCGTCGCGCAACACCCGGTCGAGGGCCCGCCGCGCCACGGGCACAGTGGTCCCCTCGCGCAGCTCTTTGAAGAGCGGGACGGCCAGGGTCTCGCCCAGGCAGAAGACCTCGACCGTCGCGCGCGTCACGCGGTTTTCCAGCGCTTCTTGCGGGTCGTGCGGAAGGGCCAGTGTGGTGTGGAGCAGGGGCGAAAGCCCCGCGCCGCCGGCGCGGATAAGCACTTCGTGGCTCATGCGCGCGTGGATGAGCTCGTCCTTGACGATGCGCAGGCCCATGTCGATGAGGTCGGGCGAGACTGCCAGTTGGATCAGCCAGAGGGTGAGGTGCTGTGTGAGCGCAGCCGAGCGGTACTCCGCGTGGACACGCCGCCCCCACTCGGCGCGAACGGCGTCACTTGGGGCAGTTTTCGGCGCTCGCGCGGTCACGGTAGACAGAGCGTATCACTCGTGTAGCAAGCCTCGCAAATGTCGCCGTAGCAAGGGTCGTAACCGGTCTCCTGGCACGTACGCCCGTCGAGGCAATATTCGTCGCCGTAGCAGCTCCAGCCGGCATAACACCCGGGCGCTGTCAAGTTGGGGGCGGGCTCGTCGGCGCAGCCGGGCACGAGCCAACGGCAATAGCCAGCGTTGTTGCACGCGGTCTCGTCGGTCCAGTTGAAGCAGTCGTCGGGGGGTGGCGGGTTGCACGAGCCTCGGGCAGAAACAACGTAGGCGTGGTCGCCCAAGCAGGTTGCCCAGAGGATTTGGCCGCACTCGTCTTGACCCGCGCTGCACGACGCGCCAACGACCTCGCAACTATCGCCCTGCAGGACCTGCGGACAGTCGCAGGGAGGGGCCTGGTTCAGCTCAAAGGTGTAGTCGGGGGAACAGGTGACGTAACGGGCGAGCCCGCAGGCGTCGACCCCGACGTCGCACGTCACGCCGGGATCGTAGCAGGGGCCGCCGGGGGTCAAGGGGCCGTCGCAGGGCGGAGGTGGCGGATTGCACGACGAGTAGTCGGGGTTGGGCTTCCAGACGCCTTCGGTGCATGTGGCGCCGAGGTCGAAGTCGGCGCAGTCGAGCTGTCCGCTGTCGCAGGAGAGACCTTCTTCGCTGCAGTTGCTGAAGGGGGTGACGTGGCCCGCGGGGCAGCCGCCGGCTACGGTTTGGTTGGGGGTTTCGACCGCGGAGCCACAACCCAGCCCGAGGAGCGAGAGGGAGGCGGCCGTCGTCGCGACGAAGGGGAGCGCAAGGCGCTTTTTGCGGGAGCGAGATTTCATAGTGTTCCTGGCCCAGAGCGGCTCAACGAAGCGGGTTCACCCACGAGAAAGCAAGGCGGAGGCCAAGCGGCGGCGCCCTTCCATACAACTGTACGAGCCGTGATGGAAAAATTGACGCTTTTGGACACCGACTGACAAGTGCTGTCTGGGACATCTAGTTTCCCAAAAATCGACTTCCAGAAAGCGAGTCCTCATGCGGCGGATGGGTGGACCTTCGTGGGCTGTCGTCAGCCTTGGCCTATTTTTGTGCAGTTGTGGCGAGGAAAGCCCCTTGTCTGAGCTCGAGGATTCTTCCCTCGGGAGCGCCGAGGAGCCCCTGCAAACATGCGTGACATTGACGCGCAGCGCGGCAGGAGGCGTGGTGAGCGACACGACGATCGACTCCGCTGCTCCCACGACCAACTATGGCTCTTCGAGCACGCTCGTTGCGAGTCCGACAAGCATGGTGCTCGCGCAATACGACCTCAGCAGTGTGCCACCCGGTGCCACGGTCATCTCGGCGTTGGCCAAGTTCAGCGAGGCCACGTCGGGCGCCGGCACGCTGAGCCTCAATCGCGCTCTTTCGCCCTGGAGCGAGGGCAACGTGACCTGGAGCAGCTTTCAAGGCGCGCTGGATCCGCTGCCCGCGTCGACGCGGTCGAACCCGACGGGCATGGGGCAGGTCGGCTTTCCGATTGCCAATCTCGTGCAACAGTGGCTCGACGGGACCTACCCCAACTACGGCTTTGCCGTGCAGCAGTCGAGCGGCACGACCACCGTTTACAGCAGCGAGACGACCACGGCGGCGGTCAATAGGCCTCAATTGCTCTTGTGTTACAGCTGGACCTCTTGCAACAACGGGGTGATGGACGCCGGGGAAACGGGCGTCGATTGTGGTGGGCCCTGCGCCGCGTGCAGCGCCGATCTGGCGGGGCTGAGCCTGTCGTTCGGTGAGCTTCAGCCATCGTTCAACGCCGCCACTACGGCCTATACGGCGACTGTCGGCTTCCTCGCCACGCGCGTGTCGGTGGGTGCCAGTCTGCAAGACCCCTTGGCGAGCCTCTCGATCCAAGGGGTGCCCGTCGCCTCGGGCGGCGCGGTCGACGTGACCTTGGCCGAAGGTGCCAATGGGGTGGACGTGGTGGCGACCTCCCAAGACGGCACCTCGAAGAGCTACACGTTGTCGATCGATCGGGGCGACATCACGACCCTGCGCGAGACGAGCTTCATCAAGTCGGCGACGCCGCAGTTGGGAGCCGCGTTCGGGACGATGACGGCCTTGAAGGGCAACTACCTCGCGGTGGGATCCCGCTACGAGGACGGTGGCGCTGTCAACAGCGGCGCGGCTTACGTTTTCGAGCGAAACAGCCAGAACGTTTGGACACAGGCGGCGCGGCTCACCCCGCCACACGCCGATCAGGACGACGTGTTCGGCCACACGGTGCGGCTGTCGGGCGACACCCTCGTGGTGGCGTCCAAGTGGGAGGACGCCGACGCGACGGGCACGGCGTACAACGACAACAACAACATGCCTGACAGCGGCGCGGCCTACGTTTTTCAGCGCGACGCCCAGGGCAACTGGAACCTTCAAGACTACCTCAAGGCGTCGAACCCCGGGGTCTCCGAGGAGTTTTCGTACAGTATCGACATCTGGGGCGACACCATCGCTGTCGGCGCGCGCTTCGAAGACAGCGACGCGCAGGGCAACGACGGCGCGATG
>CAYLJT010000569.1:0-5990 GCA_964383995.1 uncultured Polyangiaceae bacterium | reverse complement strand
CGCATCGTCAAGGAGGACTGGCCCAACATCTTCAAGATCAAGTACGCGATGGCGGACTTGCTCTACTTCCAGAAAGATTGGGCGAAATGCGGTCCGGCCTTCGACTCGGTCGTCGCCGAGAACCCGAACGCGCCTGAGGCGGCCGAGGCTGCCTATGCGTCGGTGCTCTGTTACCAGAACATCTACACCGAGACACACAAGGGCGGTGCAGACAAGAAGGGCAGTGGCAACTTGCCCTCTTCCGCGACTGGCAAAGACAAGAAGGGCGCGAAGGCATCTGACGCGGCGAAGTACGCTCCGAAAGACTTTACCGACAACCAGAAGGGCATGATCACGGCGTTCAATCGCTATGTCTGCTACATCAAGCCCGCGGAGAACGACAAAGAGGCTCAGGAGCAGTACGTCGAGGTCAAATACGCCCGCGCGCGCACCTACTTCGAGGCCCAGCACTGGGAAGAAGCCGCCGTCGCCTTCCGCGACGTCGCCCTCAACAACTCCGACAAAGAGGTCGGTATCTTCGCGACGCAGCTTTATCTCGAGTCGCTCAACGTAGTTGGCGCGCACAGCGATCCTCCGCGACCGACCTGTTACGACGACATGGCTCAGGATGTCCCCAAGTTCATCGAGCTCTACTGCTCCGGTGGCAAGGAAAAGGACAACGCGGAGCAGTGCGGCATCCTCATCAAGATTCAACGCGACATCGAGCGTCTCCGCGCCGAGAAGATGGTCGAGGCCGCCGATCGCGGTGGTGCCGATTCGCTCGCGCAATACGCCAAGGCCGGTGACCTCTACTTTGGAATCTGGAAGAAGTACGGCGAGCCTGCCTGTCCGAAAGACCCCGCGTGCGAGCGCTCGGAAGAGGTTCTCTACAACGCGGCCCGCGCTTACCAAGCCGGCCGTCTGATCGCGAAAGCCATCGCCGTTCGCCGCGTGCTGATCAATCCGGACTACGGCCTGGAAAAGACCGAGCTCGCGCGCAAGGCCGTCTACGAGATCGGCGGTAACTACCAGGCCATCGCCGTCTACGACGAAGCGGCCACTTGGTACGAGCGCTTCGCGAAAGAGAACCCGAAGATGGACAAGGCCGCCGAGGCCCTCCAGGACGCCGTCGTTCTGCGCCTTGGCTTGGGCCAAGAGGACCAGGCCATCGCGGACGCTCAGTTGTTCAACAAGAACTACGGCTCGAAAAACCCAGCGCAGGTGGCGAAGATCGCCTTCGCCATCAGCTCTCACTACGTCGAACGTGAAGACTGGGACAAAGCACGTAAGTCGTTGAGCGGCGCCATTGGCCAGGTCGACAAGAGCGCAACGCTCGACGTCAAAGTGCAAGCTCACGCCATGCTCGGCCTCGTCTACACAAAGACCAAGAGCGTCTCCAACGCGGTCAGCGAGTACAACAAGGTGCGTGGCTATTGGAAGGATCCCGCCGCCGCCGCGCGGGAGCTCGACGCCATCGGTGGCGACGACGGCGAGAAGGTGCGGCGCCTCGGAAAGGTCCTGACATCGGTCGGCGAGGCTCTGTTCTTCTTCGCCGAGCAACGCAAGGTCGAGGTCGATAAGATCAAGTTCCCCGAGTACAAGGGCTCAGGCGAAAAAGACGACGTGTTGAAGCACATCAACACCAAGGTCGCCGACTGGGTGAAGAAGAAGCGCGCCGCCATCGAGGGCGCCGACCTCGAATACCAGAAGATCGTGAAGCTCGAGCCCGTGCCCCCGCCGAAGTGGGTTATCGCGTCGGGCGCCCGCGTGGGCCAGATGTGGGGCAAGTTCGTCGCCGAGTTCCGCGCCGCGCCCATCCCCGCCGAGTGGAAGAAGAATGGCCCGCACC
The DNA here is from genome assembly GCA_964383995.1 of uncultured Polyangiaceae bacterium. GTDB lineage: Bacteria > Myxococcota_A > Polyangia > Polyangiales > Polyangiaceae > CAYLJT01. The sequence goes on along the minus strand of CAYLJT010000569.1, from coordinate 4,162 downwards.
CGCTCATTCCCGACCTCACGTGGGAAGACATTCGCGGCAACTACTACGCTGCCCTCGACGAGGCCAGCGAGCCCCAGAAACTGCAGGCCAAAGCGGCGTTCAAGACGTGCCTCGATCTGTCGGTTCAGCACCAATACTTCGACGACTTCTCCCGAAGCTGCGAAGTGTGGCTCTCGAAGAACTACAGCTCGGAGTACCACTTGATCGACGAGTTCCGCGGCTCACCGTCGCGCGTCAACTCGGGCCTCTCGGATCGGCCCTCGCCCCTGAACCTCGATGGAACCCCGTACCGTGCGGACGTTCCTGCCCCGCCTCCGCCGGCCAAGCCCGCGGAGGAAGAGGGCGACGGCGCGCCCAAGGCGGGTGTCTCCAAGGAAAAGGCGGCGCTCGACGCGGCCACAACGAAGTCGAAGTAAGGAGCACGTGACATGAAGCTATCTATGACATGGACTCTGCCGCTTGCCGCGCTCCTTGCTTTAGCGGGTTGCGGAGGCTCGGTTTCCACCGCGACCCCCGCGAAGACGCCCGATGGAAAGACCATCACGGACTCCAGCGGTCAGGCGGTGTCCGCCGCCGCCGCTGACAAGTTCAATAGCGGAATCGACGCGCTGACCGCGCACGACAAAGCGGGCGACTGGAGCGAGGCGACGTGCAAACAGACCGCCGAGCTTTTCCTCGCGGCGGCGAAGGAACAAGGCGAAAAGACCTTCGCAGAGGCCATCTACAACGCTGGTCTTGCTTACCAGCGATGCAAGATGCAAGGCGAGGCCAAGGCGAAGTTCCAAGAGGCATTGCAGAGCTCGAGCAAGTTCCATCAAGCCCGGGTTCAGCTTGCGCTCTATGCCTTTGCGGACTCCGGCGAAAAGGACGTTGACAAGGCGATCGGCGAGCTCCAGCAAGCCGTCAAAGACGCTGAGTTCAAGAACGTCGAGGCCCTCGTCAACCTCGCGATGATGCAGATGCGTCGCGGAAACAACGAGGCTGACAGCGACGGCAAAAACGACCTCGAGCGGGCCAAGAAGAACCTGCAGCGCGCCCTCGCCGTCGACGACGCCTTCATGCCGGCCTTCAACCAACTGGCCATCTACTACTTGGAGGCCGCCAAGGCCAAAGCCGGTAGGTCCTCTGGGCGCCGCGTCACCGTCGGTTCGGGCAAACAGAAGAAGATTGACACGCAGGCTTTGGAGCTCGCGGCCCTCGTGTGCTCCCAGGCTGTCCGCAAGAACCCCTCTTATGCGCCCATCCACAACACAGCGGGGCTCATTCAGGTCGAGCTTGGCAACCTGAACGCCGCCGTGCAGGAGTTCAACACGGCGCGCAAGCTGGATCCGGGGTTCGTCGAAGCCCAGATGAACTTCGCGGCCGTAAATCTGCAGTTCCGGGGCTTCAAGCAGGCGGAGGACGCCTATCGCGGCGCCATCAAGATGGCTCCAAACGATTACGAAGCGCACCTCGGTCTTGCTCTCGCTCTGCGCGGTCAGATCGACGACTCGAACTTCGACAAGATGGTTGCGGCGGCGTCAGAAGAGCTTGCGGCTGCCAAGCGCATCGACGGAAATCGCCCCGAGGCCTACTACAACGAGGCGATTCTGACCCAGGAGTACAAGGCCAAGGGAGGCGGAGCCTCCTCGGAGAAGCCGCTGCTCGCCGCGAAGGACCTCTTCGCGCAGTTCATCCAGAAGGCGACCGCCCCGGAGTTTGCCGATGCTGTCAAACGCTCCAAGGAGCGCATGGCAGAAATCGACCAAATCATCGAGTTCAACAAGCAAACCGAGTCCGAGCGGAAGGCCGCCGAGGCCGATCAACGCCAGAAGGAAGCCGAGGCGGAGGCCCGCGGCGAAACTGGCGAAACACCCCCCGCCGACGGCGCGGCTCCCCCCGCCCCGTGATCAACGCCCATCAAAATGCGCCGAAATCCCAGGGTCGTCGAGGAACCTGGGAACTAGGTTCCGCTGCCATTGTCTCCCTTGACGTGGTTGCTGTTGGAAAAACCAGGCGCATCGACACCCATGCAACGAACGCTTTGCCCGCTCCCGCGAGGGGCGGCGTTTCATTGCAAAGGTGGTTGACCTCGGCGGATGACACGTTGTACAATCTAACTGTAATCTGTTCGAAGTTTTCCGTGGAGGCTGAACATGCGTAGGTCAACCCGATGGGGTGCTGGTCTCGTCACGGCGCTTGCCGTGGTGCTCGTAAGCTCGATTGCTTTCGCCCAGGACAAGAAGAAGGACGAAGGCTACGGCTACGAGTTCTCGGACGACCCGCTGAGCGCGGGTGGTTTTGGCCCCAGTGACGCAACCATTCGAGTACGCCCTGGCCCCGTGCGGACGACGCTGATCCGCCCGCGGACCTCGTTCGTGCCCGAGATGCTCAAGTCGGTAGAAAACCTCTGATCAGCGGGAACGAAGCCGGATCGGCTGAACCCTTTCACGAGGCCTCCACAGGGAGGCCCCGCGCAAAGGGTCGCGGCGGCGAAGGCTCGAAGGACACCAGGGAAGGCTAGCTCGGACCATGGAAAGCAAGCAGAAGGTCGCTCTCACGTTCGCGCTCTATCAAAATGGAGCGCTCGTTCGACGCGAGACGGTGGCACAGGACATCGTCAAAGTTGGCAAAGACGCAAAGAGCCATCTGCGCGTCGATGATGAGCTCGCCTCCCGCATGCATGCGGTTATCGAGGTGGCCTCTCCCGATGACATCACGCTGATCGATCTCGGAAACGAGCCGGGGACGCTCGTCAACGGACAGCGGATCAACAAGTGCCGCATCAACGTCAACGATCAAATTCAGATCGGCTCGACGGGCATCATTTTGGAGCGCGCGGAGCCCGTGGCGGTCGCTGCGGCGGTGCCTCCTCCGGCGGCGTCCAATCCCTTTGGTGACGCGGCCAATCCGTTCGGTGCGGCGGCGGCGAATCCGTTCGCGGCGGCGCCCCCGGCGGCGGCATCGAATCCGTTTGCGGCGGCGAATCCGTTCGCAGCGGCGCCCGCGGCCGCGGATCCGTTTGGCTTCGCGAATCCGTTCGCGCCTCAACCGGCGGCGCAGCACTCCGCGCACGAAGTTCCCCACGACGCTCCCGAGGGTTCGTACACCTACCAAATCATCAAGAGCGCGCCCGACCTTCCGCCCGAAGAGGTGGAGACGGCCGCGAGCACCATCGAGGTGACGATCCTTTGGCGCGACACGACCTTGCACGTGTCCCACTTGACGCCTCCGCGCTCGTTTTACGTAGGCGAAGAAGAGGGCAAGAACTTCAAGTGTGACTTCTTCATTCCGGCGGAGAAGATCGGCACAACGCGCGCTCCGGTGGTCCTCGCCGATCGCTCGGGCTCGGCCGCAGTGGTGATCATGCCGCGCGCGACGGGCTGGGTCGAGCTGCCAGGCCAAGGCCGAATGACCTTGGAACAGTTGGTTCAAGGTGGCCGGACGCAGCCTTGCGCCGAGCTTTCGGGCGCGATGCAGATGCCGCTTCCGGCGGGCGCACGGGCGCACGTCGATGTGGACGGGATCGTGTTCGAGGTCGCGATGGTGAACGCGGGCCGCGTGGTCGCGGGTCACGTGCAGTTGGACACCGCGAGCCTGCTTTACACGGGGCTTTCGTTCCTTGCGCACGCCGGCTTGCTCGCTGCGATGGCGTTCTTCATGCCGCCGCTCGGGGCTTCGGATGAGGACGGTATCAGCGCGGATCAGCAGTATTTGATTCAGCAATACCTCAACGCGGCTGCCGAAAAAGAGATGGAAGAAAAGGAGACCGAGCAGGTCTCCGAGAACAACGCCGACAACAAGGAAGGCGGCACGGGCACCCGCGCGAAGGGTGAAGAGGGTTCGATGGGTAACCCGAACACCAAGGCGACGGGCAACCGTTACGGCGTGCAAGGGCCCGCGGACAACGCGGATCCGCACATCGCGAAGCAGGCGGCTCTGCGTGATGCTGCCGAGTTCGGCATGATCGGTCTGCTCAACGCGGGCGCCGGTGGTGATCCGAACGCGCCGACCGCGCCCTGGGGTCGCGACGATTCGCTCGGCAACGACGCGCTCTCGGCGCGCGGCAACATGTGGGGCGATTCGATCGGTGATTCGTTCGGTGCAGGCGGCCTTGGTCTGTCCGGTATCGGTGAGGGCGGCGGTGGTCGCGGCGAGGGCATCGGCCTCGGCTCGATCGGCA
>CAYLJT010000568.1:0-6001 GCA_964383995.1 uncultured Polyangiaceae bacterium | reverse complement strand
ACCACCGAGGGCCATCGGGGGCTCGAGGGCCGCGAGGGTCAACACGGGCGCGAGCGTGTTGCGCAAACCGTGGCGAAATACGGCGCGCGCGGGCCCCGCGCCCTTGGCGCGCGCGGTGCGCACGTAGTCGTTGTTCAACGTGTTGACGAGCGCCGAGCGCTGCACGCGCGTCGGGGCCGCGACGAGGCCCGCGGCCAGCACCAACGTCGGTGCGAGCAACGAAGAGCCGGGGCCGAGGAGCTTCTGCGTCAATACGGCGGCGACCGCGGTGGGCACGACGTAGACGAGCAGGACCCCCGCGGCGAGCACGAGATCGAGCTTTCGATTGCGGTAAATGGCCGCGATCGTGCCAAGTGGGATCGCGACGCCGTAGGCCACGAGCAGCGCGCCGAACATGAGCGCGAGGGTCGTCGGGCCGCGCTCACGCAGCTCCGCGACGACAGAACGACCCGTCACGGTTCGTCCGAGACGCTCGGCCACGGCCGCTTCGGCCCATTTCCCGTACCGCGTCTCGCCCAGCGCCGCGCCCACGCGCGCGGTGCCCGTGAGCACCACGAAGTCGGTCCGATGCACGCGCCAATAGCGCCTCCACCTCGCGACCACGCCGCGGGCCTCAACGAGGGTCGCCCCCGGCTCGATCGCATCGTGCCGACCCGTCACGCGCACGGCCACCTCGATGAGCGTGCGCGCTTCGTCGATGGAGTCGTCGTCGTGGGGCATTTCAAGGGCGTTCATCACTTCGTCGAGGGCGAACGTGTCGAGGCTCGCCACCTCGCGAATGCGCGACGCGGAGCGAAATCGCACGAGGCGCGACACCGCCGTGTGCACCCGCGAGGCGCGCAGCTCGACGCCCCGTTCATCCCAATAACGAGCCCAAAATCGCACGGATTTCGTCGGATCCGACGCCTCGCGCGCGTCGGGCAGCCCCATGCGTCGGGCTACCGGCGCGAGCGCCAACGCGACACGCAAGCGCGGCTCCGGCGGCAAACCGTCGAGGGCCGGGAGCACCCGCGGCAGCGCGGCGCCTCCGAGACGCACGAGGTTCGTGGCCGCGACGTCGGAGCCCGGGCCTCCCTGCGCCACGAGCTGTATCGCCTCGTCCGCGCGGACCGTTACGTCGCGCGGCGAGAGGTTCAAAAACCTCGGCAAATCAAGGAAACGCTCGCGCCGCGCCTCTTCGACATCCTCCCGCGATTGGGCCCCCGCCCAACGTGGATCGTCGGTTGGATCGGGCACGTACGAAAGAAACAGAAACGAGACCACCGACACGAGCACCAACGTCGGCAAGGTCCAGAGCAGCCTGCGAAGCGCGTGACCCAACATGGGTCCGGCACGGCTCATTTCAGGACCGCCCCGAGCAGGTCCACGCGCATGCCGAACTTATAGGGCGATTCGCGCACGACCTCCGTCTTCTTCCCCGCGATCGTTTGGTCGTCGCCCTCCAAATATCCCCCCGCGTTGATCGCCACCACGTGACCCTGTCCGTTGAAGATCGGGCTGCCGCTCGTGCCGCGCGTGGTGGGCGCGTCGTGCTGCACGAGCCACGCACCGTTGGTCGTGGTGGGCCGCCCGAGGGCGTCGGTGATGCGACCGATGTGGGCCGCGAGGAACGTCGCGGAGGGGTTCGAAGCGTCCATCAAACGGCCTGGAAAGCCGATCAAATACAAATCGTCTCCGACCCCCATGCTGGCAAGCTCGGCGGTCGTCGCCAGCGTGAGCACCACGGCGGCCTTGCCCGAGATGGTCACCGTCGCCACGTCGGGCGTGATGTTGTCGGCGTCGCTCTCGCGGTAGCTCGGGTGGATCTTGGGGTTGCCCACCGAGTAGCTCACCTTGCCCTGTCCTTCGTTTTCGAGCGCGACGACGCCCGCCCTTTGCGACACGAGGCGCGCGCAATGAGCGTTCGTCGCCAGCACGCTCGGCTTCACGGCGAAGGCGGTGCAAAAGCCCTCGCCGCCCGAGGCGAGCATGAAGATGCCCTTCTTCGATTGATCGTAGAGGTTTCGACCGAAGCTCGCGTTGGCGGGGTGCAGCGTGCCCAAACGGCCTTCGATTTCTTGTCGCCTTGGATCGCCCGGCGGAAGTTGCGCGAGATCGCCGCGCAGCTTCGTGACCTCGTCTTCGGACTTGCGGCCCCAGAAAAAGAGCCCCGCTGCGCCCGCCAACAGCACCAGCGTGGCGAAGGCGAGCCAACGCATCGCGCGCCGTTGACCGCCCGTCGCGACGTGCACCTCGCGCTCCACGATGGCCGCGATCTCTCGCGTATTTTGCGGCCTCGAGCGGCCCGTCGCGGCGTCCACCGCGGACGAGATCATCATCGCCATCGTGCGGCGACCCACCCGCGAGCCCGCCGCGGGGGCGGCCGGTGGTGCGGCCTGCGCAGGCGGTGCGGCTCGGGGCACAGGCGGTGGTTGGGCCTGTGGCGGCGCGGGAGCCGCAGGCGCGTGGGCCCTTGGGGGCTCGGGTTGTCTCGGACGTGCGGGCATCGCCGGAGGTGCTGGCGGTGGAGCGGCCGGGGCCGCCTGACCCCCGGCGTGCCCCGCGAGCTCCGGATCGCGCTCCGTCTTCGGTGCTTGTTCGAGCAGCGTGCCCGAGGCGGCGACGGCCTTGGCGGTGCTCTCTTCGTCGCGTTGAAAGCTCACGCGGATCCGCGGCCCCTTCGCTCCGAAGCCCAGCTCGTCGCCGTCTTTCAACGTGTGTTGCGCGGCCCGCTTGCCAGCCACGAACGTGCCGTTGCGGCTGCCGACATCAACGACGATGAAACCCCCGTCCACCCTGCGAATTTCCGCGTGATTTCCGCTGGCGTCGCGATCGTACTCGGCGTCGAACACGACGTCGTTGCCGTCCGCGCGGCCGAGCTTCACGACGGGTTTTTCAAAGCTCTGGGTCAGGCCCGCGTTGCGGCCGAAGGTGTGCACCAGCGTTAGCTTCACGGCGCCGGGACCCCTTCGAGCAAATCGATGCGCATGCCCACCCGGAACGGCGACGAGTCCACGAGCGTTGTCTTCTTTCCGTCGATGGTCACGTCTTCTTCGTCGTCGATGTGAGCCGCGTGCACGGCGATCACGTTGCCGTAGCGGTTGAAGACGGGGCTGCCGCTGTTCCCGCCGCGTGTCACCGCATCGTGTTGCACGAGGAACGCGTTGTCGGCGCTCGTGGCGCGCTCGTCGAAGCCTGTCACACGGCCGATTCGCCCCTGCAAGAAGGTCGCGGACGGGCTCAGCGGATCCATCACGCGGCCCGGAAAACCAAGCACGAAGACATCATCCCCGGGGCCCAACGAGCGCAGCTCCGCGGCCCCCGCGAGGCTCACCCACGCGGGCATCTTGCCCTTCACCCGCAACAGTCCCACGTCGGGCGAGTCGGCCTGTCGGGTCTGTGCGCGGTACGCCGGGTGGGCCTTCGCCGCCGCGATCTCGAAGCGCACCTTGCCCTTCGCGTCGTTCTGGATCACGACCGGCGTGCCCTTGCCGACGCCGCACGACAGCACGCAATGGGCGTTGGTCGCGAGCCGGTCGGGGCCGATGGCGAAGGCCGTACAGCAACCCCCGATGCGGTTGCCGTCGAGGTAGCCCATGACATACAGCGCGCTGCGGTTGCGCTCGTAGATGGCCCGCCCGCTCAACACGACGCTGGGAATTTCGCCCACCGCGGGGGGCTTCACCGTCGCTCCCAGGCCCGCTTCTTGGGCCAAGAGCTCCGCGGCGTTTTGCGAGCGAATCACGTATCCCGCGGCCAAGCCCACGACCCCCAAGGCGAGCAGCACCGCCAGGCTCAAGAGCGCGATGCGTCGCGCGCCGCTGCGTTTCGCCCGCTGCACCTGCTCTCCGACCACCCGCGCCACTTTGTCGTCGGGCCGAAGACGACGTCGAACCTCCGCCTCGACGATGCGTTGGGCGGTCGCGACGTCGACGCGTCCCTCCGCGTCTTCTCCGGGCAAATGCCCGCCTCCGTGCGGGGCCTTCGGGTGCACGCGCGGAGTATAGCGGGCGGTCCTCGCGGAGGGGGCGGGCAGCGCCGCCCCTTCACGCGGGCGGCTCAGGAGGCCGAGCTGCGCCGCTTCACGATCACGCGGTGGGCCTTCAAACGCAGGGCATTGACGCGGATGAAGCCGGCCGAGTCGCTCTGGTTGAAGCCACCTTCGATATCCATGCTGCTCAGCTCCTGGTCGTAGAGCGAGCTCGGGGACGAGCGACCGATGGGCATGATGTTGCCCTTGTAGAGGGCGATGCGGACCACGCCGTCGATCAGCTCTTGGCTCTTCTGAATGGCCGCCTGCAAGAACTCCATCTCGGGGCTGAACCAGAAGCCGTTGTAGATGATCTCGGCGAGCTTCGGCGACAGCGTGTCGCGGAGGCGTCGCACCTCGCGATCCATGGCGACGCCTTCGAGGTCGCGCAGGGCCTCGTGCAAAATCGCGCCGCCGGGGGTCTCGTACACGCCACGTGATTTGATGCCGACGAAGCGGTTCTCCACGATGTCGACGCGGCCCACGCCGTTCTTGCGACCGAGATCGTTCAGGTACTCGAACAGCTTCAAGGGGTCGGTCTCTTCGCGGCCTTCGTCCGCGCAGGTCACGCGCTTGGGCAAGCCATCGCGGAACTCGATCTCGACGACGGTCTCCTTGTCGGGCGCGTCGCGCGGATCGAGCGTCACCGTGAACATGTCTCGGTCAGGCCTGCGCCACGGGTCCTCCAAAATGCCCGACTCGTACGAGCGGTGCATGAGGTTTTCGTCGGTCGAATAGGGCTTTTCGAGGGTGACCGGGATGTCGATGTTCTGTTCTTTGGCGTAGCGAATCAAATCGCTGCGGCCCTTGAACTTCGCCAAAAACTCCGGGTCTTTCCAGGGCGCGATGATGCCGATGTTGGGCGCGAGGGCGTGGAACGCCAGCTCGAAGCGCACCTGGTCGTTGCCCTTGCCGGTGGCGCCGTGCGACACGAACCCCGCGTTTTCCGCGAGCGCCACGTCGATCTGGTGCTTGGCGATGATGGGCCGCGCGAGGGCGGTCCCGAGCAGGTAGCGGCCCTCGTAGACCGCGCGGCCTTGGATGGCCGGGAAGATGTAGTCGGTCACGAACTCGCGCTTGAGGTCGTGGATCACGACTTTGTCGGCGCCGGTCTGCTCCGCGACCTTGCGCACGCGCTCGAAGTCCTCGTTTTGGCCGACGTCCGCGACGAACGCTACCACCTCGTACCCCTTCAACTTCAACCACTTCAGAATGCAGCTCGTATCGAGCCCACCGGAATATGCGAGGACGACGGTGTTGTTGGCCATGAAGGTCTCCTTACGAGCGCGCGTTTTCGTCGGACCGCGCGCGGTGTCAAGTAGAGCGTCGTGATACGCTCTCGCCATGCCGACGCTCCTCGGTCGAGTGGTGCGCGAGGTGTTCCGCCGTGAGGCGCTGTCGAGCCGCGCGCTGTGGTGGTTCGCGGCCGAAGGCACCCTCGATTGGTACGACCTCTTGGCCTCGGAGCTTTCGCCTCACTTGGGCGGCGTGGAGGGCAGTCGCAGGGTCGTCGCGGCGCTCGTCGGTCGTGTCTTTCAACGGCGTTTTCAGAAGCTCGCGGAGGCTCGCCAACTGCCCGCCAAGGCTCCCGATGGTCGCGCCGTGGCGCTGCTCTTCGCGGGCCTCTACAGGCTCTCTTCGAGCCCAAGGTCGGCCTGGATCCTGGACAGTGTGGGCGGCGCCCCGCAGAGCTACGACGAGCTCGTGGCCTCCGAGCGTTGGATGGAAAAGATGTCCCCCGAACAGCGCTGGCACGAGGTCACTCACCATCTCGGCGAGGTGTTGGTGGCGCTCACCGAGGGGCTCCCGACACACATGGATCGGTCGCGACCCATCGTCGGCGACCTATGTTTTGCGGCAGGTCAGCGCGTCGGCAAGAAAATGAAGAAGGCCTTTGAGCTCGACGACAGCCCCGCGTCGGCCATCGAGGTGCTGCGGATGAGCGAGTACGTTTTCCGTGTCAATCCCGAGCATTGGGGCGAAAACGACGGT
>CAYLJT010000567.1:0-6002 GCA_964383995.1 uncultured Polyangiaceae bacterium | reverse complement strand
AACTTGAAGCAGCCCCAGCAGGGCGAGGCCGTCACGTAGATGCTCGCGCCGTCGATGCGCACGCCGTTGCGGGCGGCCTGGACGATGGCGTTGGCCTCGGCGTGGATAGTGCGCACACAATGACCATCTTCCATCATGTGGCCCTCTTCATCGCAGTGGCCGAGGCCCCGAATCGAGCCGTTGTAGCCCGTTGTGAGGATGCATTTGTCCCTCACGATCACGGCCCCGACGTGCTTGCGATCACAGGTGGCGCGGGTCGCCACGTCTTCGGCGATCTTCATGAAGTACTCGTCCCAGGACGCCCTCGTTTTCATGGCCGGCGTCTAGCACAGCGGCCCGGCCGCCGGTTTCCTGTGCAAGGTGAACGTGGTAGCGGCGCCCCGTGACGATCCGAACGAGCAACCGAACAATCCTGGTCCTCGGCGCTGGCGCCCGGGAGCACGCCCTCGCGCGCAGGCTGGCCCGTTCGGCGTCGGTCGCGCGGGTGTGGGTCGGCCCCGGAAATGCGGGCACCGAACGGCCTTTCCCGGGGCAGAGCGCGGCGATTCAGCGGGCCTCTTTGGACTACGACCCGGCGCGCGTCATCGCGTTCGCCCAGGCCGAGGCGGTGGATCTCGTGGTGGTCGGTCCCGAAACGCCGCTCGCGGCGGGCATCGTCGACGCCCTGCAAGCCGCCGCCATCCCTGCCTTCGGCCCGACGCGGGCGGCGGCCCAGCTTGAGGCCTCGAAGGCGTTTCTCAAGCGGTTTGCGGAGCGCCACGGCATCCCCACCGCGCCCTTCTTGATCACATCGAGCTACGAAGAGGCCGAGGCGCACATCCGCGAGCGCGGCGCGCCCATCGTCGTCAAGGCCGATGGCCTCTGCGCGGGCAAGGGCGTCGTGGTCGCGCAAAGCGTCGAAGAAGCCCTCGACGCCGCGCGCTCCATGCTGGTCGATCGGGTGTTCGGCGACGCGGGGGCCACGATCATCATCGAAGCGTGTTTGAAGGGCCTGGAGGCCAGCGTGCACGTGATCGCCGATGGCGAGCGCTTCTCTCTGCTCCCCGCGGCTCGCGATCACAAGCGCGCGCTTGAAGGGGATCGGGGGCCCAACACGGGCGGCATGGGGGTCATCGCGCCCGTCCCCGATCTCGACGCGGCGACGCTCGCCCTCGTGGAGCGCACGATCGTCAAGCCCACGCTCGACGGCATGGCGGCCGACGGCGCGCCGTTTCGAGGGGTTTTGTTCGCGGGGCTGATGCTCACCGCCGAGGGGCCGTTCTTGCTCGAGCACAACGTGCGGTTCGGTGACCCCGAGTGCGAAGCCTTGATGGAGCTCATCGAGGGCGATGTCGCAGACATTCTCGCCGACGCCGCCGAGGGCAAGCTCGATCCGGCCCGCGTGAGCACGAACGACAGGCATGTCTGCGTGATCGTCGTGGCCGCCGAAAACTACCCGGCCGCCCCTCGCCTCGGCGACGAAATCACGGGAATCGAAGCCGCCGAGGCCCTCGGCGGCGTGCTCGTGCACCACGCGGGGACGGCCCTTCGAGGGGCTCAGCTCGTGACCGCCGGAGGTCGCGTGTTCGCGGTGACCGCCGTCGGAGACACGGCCGTCGAGGCGCGCGCGCTCGCCTACGAAGGCGCGCGATCCCTCACTTTCGCAGGCGCTCACTACCGAAAAGATATCGGTTTGGGGGGGTCGTCCCCGGCGTCTTGACCCCCCCGAGCGCCCCATTATGCTGCCCGCCCGTTTGACTCGAAATTGCCGCTTTTCTCCGGAGCTTTCCCCATGTCGCGTGTTCTTGTTTCCGACACTTTGAGCGAGCAAGGCCTCGCTGCCCTTCGCGCCACGCCCGGCCTCGATGTCGACTACCGACCGGGGCTCTCCGAGTCCGATCTCGCTGCGGCCATCCCCGGCGCAGACGCGCTCGTGATTCGCTCGGGCTCGAAGGTCACCGCGAAGGTGATCGAGGCCGCCACCACGCTGCGGGTCATCGGTCGCGCGGGCATCGGCGTCGACAACGTGGACGTCCCCGCGGCGTCGAAGCGCGGCATCATCGTGATGAACACGCCGACGGGCAACGCGGTCACCACCGCCGAGCACGCGATTGGTTTGCTGATGGCGCTCGCGCGCAAGCTGCCCATGGCCGACGCCACGATGAAGGCCGGCAAGTGGGAGAAGAAGAAGCTCGAAGGTCGCGAGCTCACGGGCAAGGTCCTCGCGGTCGTGGGCCTCGGAAACATTGGCCGCATCGTCGCCGACAGGGCGCGCGGCCTGCGCATGCAAGTCATCGGCTTCGACCCCGTGCTGAGCCCCGATCGCGCCCGCGATCTCGGCATCGAATTTTGCAGCCTCGAAGAGATCTGGTCGCGCGCCGACGCGATCACCGTGCACACACCGCTCACCGAGTCGACCCGCGGCCTCATCAACGATGAGGTGGTCGCCAAGTTGAAGAAGGGCGTCTTGCTGATCAACGCGGCGCGCGGCGGCATCTTCGATGAAGGCGCGCTGCTCCGCGGCCTCGAGAGCGGTCACCTCGGCGGCGTGGCCCTCGACGTGTTCATGGAAGAGCCCCCCAAGGGCGAGACGACGCTCGCGATCGTGAAGCACGAGCGCGTCGTCGCCACACCTCACCTCGGCGCCTCCACGCAAGAGGCTCAAGATCGCGTGGCCCTCGAAATTGCGCAGCAAGTCGCGGCCTATTTGAAGGACGGTGTGATCCAAAACGCGGTCAACGTGCCGTCGGTATCGGGGGAGGTCGCGGCCAAGCTCGGGCCGTGGGCCGAGCTCGCCGAGCGCATGGGTCAGTTCCTGGCGCAGGTCGAGTCGCTCACGCCCACGGTCATCCACGTCGAGTGTCTGGGTGAGCCCTCGACGCTCAGCGTCAAGAGCATCGCCGCGAGCGCCGTTGCAGGGTTTTTGCAGCGCTATTTGGACGTGCCCGCGAACCAGGTCTCGTCGCTGCACCTGGCGAAGGATCGCGGCATCGCGGTCATCGAGGCCCGCCGCGACGGCAGCGGTGGTCGCTACGCGTCGACCGTCGTGTTGCGCGTCGAAGCGTCCGACGGCTCTTCGCACACCGTCGAGGGCATCGTCGGCTCCGACGGCACGCCGCGCCTCGTCAAGTGGAACGAGTTCGACATCGAGGCCCGCCTCGGGGGCCACGCGCTTGTCGTGCGCAGCTTCGATCGTCCCGGCGTGATCGGCTTCTTGGGGACCGTGCTCGGCCGCGCGGAGGTCAACGTCGCGCGCGTCCACCTCGGCAAATCCAAGCCCGGCACGGCGCTCAGCGTGTGGAACCTCGACGGCGCCATTCCGAAGAGCGCCCTCGACGAGATCCGCGCGTCGGACGACATCGCCGGCGCCGATGCCATTACCATCTGAAGCTCCTGATTCGCACGGTCCCACGCCATGGATCCGCTCATCGACCTCGCACCGGGCGCCGAGGACAACACCCTCGCGGTGCGAATTGCCGAGCGCATTCGCACCAACATCGCGCTCAAGCCCACCAAAGGGCGCGGTTTTCGCGCTCTTCGCGGGACCGTGCAGATCATCCCCGAAGACGTTTACCTCCCGATCACCCTGCGCTTCGATCTGGGCCGCCTCACCGTGCACGATGGCGCCATCGGCGTGCCCACGGTGACCGTCGCCGGCCCCCTCGAAGCCCTGCTCCACCTGTTCGATCTGCCGCTTTTGCCCGGCATTCCTCGCCCCTTTCGCAGCTCGCGCGGGGCCCCCACGGGCAGCATCGTGGGGAAGCTTGCCGACGGGGGCGTCAAGGTTTATGGGCTGCTCGCTCATCCGCGTATGCTCACGCGGCTCGCGCGACTTCTGTCGCGCCGCGCCTAGGGATAGGGATGCGCGTGGACCCTCTTCAATTGTAGGATGACCCCTCCGCCGCTTCAGCGACGCGCGACTCCCATGCGCCCGAGCCCCGACAACCGCCATGCGATGGCTCCTTGCAACGCGGAGCCCCTGTTGGCCGCGCCAAACTCGGTGGGACGCTGACACATGCCCTATCGGTTGCGTTACCTCGCCCACGATTTCGAGCTCCCTGTGGGGGAGTTCATCGTCGGTCGCAGCGCCGAATGTCAGCTCGCGGTCGACGATCCGCTGGTGTCACGAAAGCACGCAATTTTAAGGGTAAACGCAGCGGGCGTGACGGTCGCCGATCTGGGCAGTCGCAACGGCGTCGTCGTCAACGGTGTGCGCATCAGCGGGGCGCAACCCCTCGGCGATGGCGATCGCGTGGTCATCGGCAGCCAAGAAATGACGCTCCACAAGATCGACGAACATAGGCCTTCGGCCCGCGGTCGCGTCGATCAAGACTATCGCCGCGCGACGCAGACCTTGGGGGCCGTCAACGTCGGTGACATCCGCGCGGTGATGGACGCTGCGCCCGCGTCGCCGCCCGCCTCGGCGCCCGCGCCCGTGGCCTCGAAACCAGCCGATTTCTCGCGTGGCGTGAACACCTTCCGGTTGCTCGGTGGCGTGGCCGACAAGGCCCTCGCCATGGGTCGCACCGAAGAAGCCGAGCGCATTTTGCAGGCGCTCTTGCTCGAAATTCGCAAGCGCGCGGGGGAGGGCGTGCCGGTCGACGCAGACGTCGCCGAATACGCCGCGCGCTACGCCGCGCGCCTCGCAGGCGCCTCCGCGAAGGGCAATTGGGTCGACTACGTGTTCGAGCTCTACACGCTCGTGAAGCGGCCCATTCCGGCCCCCGTGGTGGACGAGCTCTACAACGTCGTGCGCAAGGTCAAGACCCTCGACCTCGCTACGCTCCGGGCTTACCTCGCTTTGCTCCGCGGGATGGCGTCGACCTTTGGGCCGGCGGAGCGCTTTCTGATGCAGCGGATTGAGGGGCTCGAGCGCCTCGGCGCGTTGAAGTAACGACCGGCGTTGTCTCGGACACGGAGGCTTCGGGCGCCGGCCGCGCTGGTCGTTTGGGCCTTGTTTTCGAGGGTTTTTGCAGCAGATCCCAACCCAGGCTGCGGGCCGCCGCGCGCTCGATCGCCGCGCGCAGCTCGGCGTCCTCGATGTGCTGAAGCTCGTTTTTGAGGGAGCCCGGCAGCGGCGCCAAGGGCGGTGCGCGGCGGGGCTCGTCGCGCGTGGGCGGCCGCTCGGGGGGCGCCACGGTGCCCACGCGAAATCGCAGTGAATCGGCGCTAATTCCGTGGGTTTTGAGCTGCGCGAGGATGTCGGTGGAGAGCAGCGAGAGCTCTTGGGACCACGTCGCGCTCGACACGAGGACATGCAAGACGCCGTGATCGAGGCGGTACGGGCGCGCGCGCGCGGCGATGCGCGTGCCCACCGCGAGCTCCCACACGCGCGGTGGCACCGGGCCCCCCTCCACGCTGGTCGACTTCGGCAAACCGCGCGCGCCGCGCAGCACGTCGCTGATCGGCGCGGGGCCCAGGGAGCGCGCGCGCGACGCCATCGCCGCTAAGCGCGCTTCTTCGCGTAACGCGTGCTCACTTCGGGGACGAGGTACTCATCGAAGGCGCGATCGAGGTCGTAGTGGGCCTTCCAGCCCCAATCGCGCTGGGCGCGATGATCGTCGACGTTCGCGGGCCACGAATCGACGATGCGCGCGCGAACGATGTCGGGCTCGTAGCCGATGCTGGCGTTGGGGAAGGCTCGCTGCACATGCTCGGCGATTTCGGCGGCCGAAGGGTTGAAGCCCGCGATGTTGTAGGTGGTTGTGCTGAGCTTCTGCGCGTCGGCCTCGGACAGCTCGATCAGCGCGCGCACCGCGTCGGGCATGGCCATGAACGGGATGCGCGCGTCGGGCCCGACGAAGCACGAATAGGGCTCTCCCTTGGCGGCCGCGTGCAGCATCTCGGGGCCGTAGTCGCTCGTGCCCCCGCTCGGCACCGTCTCCGAAGAAATCAGCCCCGGAAAGCGCAGCGACCGGAAGTCGAGGCGGGCCACCGTCGCGAGGGCCCCGAGCTGCCGATAAAAGCGCGTGAAGTAGCGGCCGAGGTGCTCGCAATAGAGCTTGTTGCAGCCGTACATCGTG
>CAYLJT010000566.1:0-6008 GCA_964383995.1 uncultured Polyangiaceae bacterium | reverse complement strand
GGGCGACGCGCACTCGTGGGTCGAGGCCTACATCGACGGTCAGGGCTGGCTCACCTTCGATCCGACACCGCCCTCGGAGGCCGAGCCCAAGAGCGATCTCGAAGGTGTGTGGGCCACGATGCGCGACTTCATCGAGGCCGCCAGCCAGCGTTGGGATCACAACGTGGTGGGCTACGACTTGGAGCAGCAAGTCGGCCTCTTCCAGGCCCTCAGCGCCCGCTACCGCTCCGCCAAATCGGGGGACTCGAGCAAACAAAACGGCCTTTATTGGGGCCTCGGCGCGGCGGTGCTGGTGGGCGGTTTCTTCGGCGTGCGGTTCTTCTTGCGACGACGTCGACCCCAACGCGCGGCGCGCGAAGGCGAAGGCAAACGGTCCGCGAGCGCGATTCTGGCGACCGCGCTCTACGAAGATTTGGAGGGCGCGTTGACCGCGCGCGGGGTGCCGCGCTCGCCCGGCACGCCCCCGCTGAAACACGCCGAGACCCTCGTGAAGAGCGCCCATCCGATCGGCGCGGAGGTGGTGTCGTTGACCCAGGTCTACCTGGGCGCGCGCTTCGGTGGCGAGGCCCTCACCGAAGAGCTGCGTCGCGACTTCACGAGCCGCGTAAAAGCCCTAAAAAACCCGGAAAAAACCGCCAATTGAGGGCTACGCCTCGGGGCGCACGACGCGCCCCCGTTCGAGCACGATGCGACGCCGCTCGACGCCCTCGAACAACTGGGGCTCGTGGGTCACGACGGCCACGATGGCGCCCCGCGCGACCTCCTCTTCGATCACGCGGCGAAGCCTGGAAACACCGGCTTTATCGAGACCCGTCGAGGGCTCGTCGAGCAGCACCAGGCTCGGCTCGTGCACGAGGGCGCGGGCCAAGGCCACCCGCTGACGTTGACCGCGTGAGCCCGTGCGCAGCGGGCGCAGCGCGAAGGCACCGAGCTCGAAGCGCTCCTCCACCCGCGCATAGGCCTCGACGGGATTGAGGCCGAAGGCCTGTGCGACGAGCTGAATGTTCGCCTTCCCCGACAGCTCGCCGTAGGCCAGGGTCTCGTGCGAGAGCCAACCGAGCTCGCTGCGCACGGCGGTGAGATCGGTGCCGACGGGGTCGTAGCGCACGCTGCCCGATGTCGCGCGCACGACGGTCCCGAGGATGCCGAGCAGCGTGCTCTTACCCGAGCCATTCGCGCCCTCGATGAGCGTCAACGCCCCGGGGAGCAGCGTCGCGTCCACGCCCCGAAGGGCGACGCTGGGCCCGAACGTCTTCACGACGCGCTCGCACGTGACCCGGGTGATGCGCGACGTTTCGCCTACCACGGCGTGACGCTAGTCTGGCCCATTCGTCGGCGCATCAACGACCTTGTTCGAGCCGTTTTGCCGAGTCGTGAGCGTCATCGTCGAGGAAGCTCGGCGACTCGACGATCGTGGCGTCGGCGTCGTAGTCCTCGATGGTCGGATCGTGCTGCGTCGTATCTTCGAGCAGCGCCCCTTCGTGGGCCTCGGGCTCGGCCTTCGCGGGGGGCCGCGGGAGCACCACCGCAGGGAAGGTCGGCACGCCGTGGGGCACGGCGCGGCGGGGCAACACCACGGTCGCATCGTCGCTCGTCCCCTCGTCGTGCACGAAGCTCGGCACGACGGGCCGGCGCGGCCGCTCGCTCATCACTTGGGTGCCCTCGATGCGTGGCAAGGTCGGTCGGTCATCGAAGCTTGGAGGCTCCGATGGATGGGGCGCCGGAATATCGATGATTTGCCGCGCAACGATGCGCTTCGAGTCGACGATCGCCTGGGGTCGACGATCCTGTTCGGCGCCGCGCGAGGGCACCGCGACCATGACACCGGGACCCGAGGAAGGCGGCGCTGGGGCCGGCGGCGGAGGCGACGACGAATGCGCGGGAAGCACGGTAAACGGCGGCGTTTCTGCGTCGGGCTGGCGCTTGCCGAGGGTCGCTCCGCGGGTCAACAAGCCGCGACCTTGACCGAAGCGCGCCTCGGGCGGAGGCGACGCGTGGGACGACACGGGGGGCACACTGCGCGCGTTGCGGCGCACGTCCATCAAGCGCTCTTGCACTTCCATGGCCGTTTGAATGCGGTCTTCACGCATCTTCGCGAGCAGCTTGTCGATGGTCGCCGAGAGCGCCTCGGGTAGCCCCGTCACGAGCTCTGCCACGGGCCGGTGCCGCGACGTCAGGATCTGGACCAGGAGGGCGTTGTAATTGCGCGCGACGAAGGGCCTGCGCCCGGTCAGACCCTCGTACAAAATCACGCCCACGGCCCACAGATCGACGCGGTGATCGAGCCTGCGATCGCCGCGCGCCTGTTCGGGCGCCATGTAGTAGGGCGTGCCCATCACCATGCCGGTCCGCGTGATGTCGACGGCGCTATCGTCGATGTTGGACGCCTTGGAGATGCCGAAATCGAGCAGCTTGGCGATGGGCGGCATGCCCGCGCGCTGGGACAAAAAGATGTTATCGGGCTTCAAATCCCGGTGAATGATGCCCTTCTCGTGGGCCACGACGAGGGCCGACAACACCTGCACCATGATGTCGACGAGCTCCACGTAGGGGAGCGCGCCACCGCGCAGCAGACGCTCGGCGACGGTCTCCCCGTACAGCCGCTCCATCACCAAATACGGGCTCGCGTCGTCGAGCCGGCCAATGTCGTAGATCTCGCAAATGTTCGGGTGTCCGATGGTCCCCACGACACGCGCCTCGTGGTGCATGCGCGACACGGCGTCTTTGTTTTGCGCGTTCTTCGGGTGCAGGACCTTCACCGCGACGGGCCGCCCGATGGTCGTGTGCTCGGCCTCGTAGACGGCCCCCATGCCGCCCTCCCCGAGGAGGCCCAAAACCCGATATTTATCGCCGATAATGCGTCCGACGAGACCCCGCACTTGGGGCGCCTTCACGGCCGGGCGCGGCACCACCGGCACGGGCGGGATCGCCGATGAGCCCTTGTTCGCCGCCCGGGGCCCCTTGGGAATGGACAGACCCGTCGACGGACACATCGTGACGAAGTGCTCGTGGGGTAGGCCGCAATGGGGACAGCGAACGAAGGCTTGGTTCACTGGAGCCATCAACGTTCGGCCATTCCGACGCGCGGGGCCACACCAAAATGCTCCCGCGCCCCCCGGGCCGGCGGCCTGTGGACAACGTCTTCAGAACCCTGTGAAGCGACCGGGGCCAATCGCCAGCCCGGCGCTCCTCCCCCGTTTGTCCCCGCCCCAGGGCCCCACGTTATCCTCCCCGTTCACAGCCGTAACACCTCGACATTGTTTGATAATTTTTACTTTACCCAGGTTTCCACAGCTCCTACGGGTACGACCCCTTCAATTTAAATCTAAGAGAGAGGAGACGGAGAGCCGGACCCTCCCCTCAAGGGGTCACTTTTTCCACCGCCAACCGCGACGCAAACCCTGCTAAGAGGGCCTTCCCAAGAGGGTCGAGAGCGCACACATGGAACTGCCCATCCCGGAATTCGTTGTCCCGAAGAAAGAGCTTCTTCGCCTCGTGGCTCGCTGCCAAGGCGTGGCAGACAAAAAGGCCGCCATGCCCGTGCTCGCGAACGTGCTGCTCACCGTTGAGGGCAACGCCCTGCGCATCGCGGCGACCGATCTCTACCTGGCCGTCTCCGGGCAGATGAACGTCGATGTCCAGAAGCCCGGCAGCGTCGCTTTGCCAGCGAAAGACCTGCTCGAACGCATCAAAATGATGCCCGATGGCCCGGTTCAGTTGCTCACGACCGACGGCTCGCAAGCCGTGCTCAAGGCCGTCGGCGCCGCCCGTCGCTACACGCTCCACGGCATGCCCGGGACCGATTTCCCGCAGCTCCCGCAAATCGCCAAAGACGCTCCCAACCTCGAAATGCCGGTGAGCACGCTGTCGCAGCTCATCGCGCGCACGCACTTCTCCATCTCGACCGACGAGACCCGCGCGCACGTCAACAGCGCCCTGCTCGAGTGGTCCGGTGAGCGCGTGCGCATGGTCACGACCGACGGTCATCGCCTCTCCAAGGCCGAGGTGACGGTCAGCGGATCGAGCGCTCAAGCCACCATGCTGATCCCGCTCAAGGCCGTGACCGAGCTGCGCCACCTCGCCGACGAGGCTCGCAGCGAGAACCCCAATGCCGTCGTCGCCATCTCGCAGAGCGGTCCGAACGCGTTCTTCTCGATCGCCGGCATGACGTTCTCCGTCAAGCTCGTCGACGCCCAATTTCCGCCCTACCAGCAGGTCATTCCGCAGTCGTCGAGCCGCAGCGTCCGCGCGCCGCGCAGCGCCCTGCAAGAGGCCCTGCGCGCCGTCGCCCTCGCCGCCAGCGATCGCACGGGCGGCGTCAAACTAAGCACCACGGCGGGCACACTGCGCATCACGAGCGAGAGCCCCGAGAGTGGCAATGGCTTCGACGAGATCCCCGTCGACTACGATGGTCCCGAGACCACGATTGGCTTCAATGCCAAGTACTTCCTCGACGTGCTCGCCGCGATGGACACGGACGAGGTCGTGTTGGGCTTGTCCGGCGAGCTCGATCCGGCGGTCCTTCGGCCCGGCACCGAGAACGAGCCCGAGAGCTACGTGGCCGTCGTGATGCCGATGCGCATCTGATGCGCCCGCGGCTTCGCCTCGACGTGCTCACGGCGGAGGCGATTCGAAACCTCGACCGCGTCGTCATCCAGCCCTCGCCCGGCCTCAACATCTTTGCGGGCGCCAACGGGCAAGGCAAGACAAGCATCCTCGAAGCCATCTATCTGTCGTGCACGTCACGCAGCTTTCGCACGAACCGCTTGTCCGAGGTCGTGCGTCACGGAAAAAAAGCCGGCTTTTCAAGGGCCGAGCTCAGTGAGGTCGCGCCCTCTGGACAGAGCCTCACGCGGGTGCAAACAACCTCCATCGAGCGTGCTCACGTCGATGTGCGGGTGGATGGCGACAAGCCGGCGAGCCTGGGCGCCTTTGCCACGCTCTCTCCCGTTGTCGTGTTTCACCCCGACGAGCTCAACCTCTCTCGGGGCCCGGCGGCGGCGCGGCGCAAGCTGCTCGACCGCGTGGCGCTGTTTATCGACGCTTCCAGCGCGGTTGACAGGTTCCGCTACGCAAGGGCCTTGAAGCAGCGTCGAGAGGTGTTGTTGCGCGAAGGTCCTTTGGGCGCCTCCGTCGACGCGTTTGAGCGGCTGTGCGCCCACCACGGCGCGCGGCTGACGCGGGCGAGGGCGCAGGCGGCTCTGGCCCTGGGAGACGCCTTGCAAGAGGCCTTTATGCGCATCGCGGCCCCGGAGCTCCGCCTAACGAGCCAATTCGAGGCCGGCGGCTCCGACGACGAAGAGGCGGCGCTCTCGGCGCTGTACGACGCAAGGAGCGCGGATTGCCGGCGCAAGACCGCCGGATTTGGCCCCCATCGCGATGATCTTGGCCTGTTCTTGGACGGCCACCCGGCGCGCGTGGTCGGCTCTCAAGGTCAACACAGGGCCCTGACATTGGCCCTCAAGGCGGCGGAGGCGGCTTGTGTGGCGGAGGCCCGCGACCTCTCGCCGATATGGTTGCTCGACGACGTTTCGAGCGAGCTGGATCCCGAGCGAACCCAGGCGCTTTTTGGGTTTTTGTCCCTCCTCGAGGGTCAAGTTTTCTTGACGACCACACGGCCGGACATGCTCGCTGACGGGGGCGCCCCACGGGTCCTGTTTCGGGTCCACGAAGGGCACGTCGACGGCCCGTGAAATGGGCCCCTCGGGGTGAGAAATACCCGAGAAATACCCGTCGAAATGCTTGCTCCGAGGGCCCTTCGGGACTAACTGGAAGATCGCGCGACGGCACCAAAAACATTGGCGGGAGCGGCCTTGGCAAACAGGGCCTTTCCCGCGTCCAGAGACACCAGATGACGCAGGCGAACATCACCACCGAGACCCCCCCCCGCGCCTACGACGAGAGCAGCATCACGGCCCTCGAAGGCCTCGAAGCCGTGCGCAAGCGGCCGGGCATGTACATTGGCGATGTGCACGACGGCTCCGGCCTGCACCACTTGGTTTGGGAGG
>CAYLJT010000565.1:0-6011 GCA_964383995.1 uncultured Polyangiaceae bacterium | reverse complement strand
GCGTCCACGTGTTCTTCGTGGATGAGCGCGCGGTCGCCGTCGATAGCCCGCGCTCGAATTTCAGGTCGGTGGTCGGCGCGATGCCCGCGTTGAGCGCCCACGTGCCCTCGGATCAGGTCCATCGCATGGAGGCCGACGACGCCGACGCCGGGTCCGCCGCGCGCCGCTACGAAGCGAAGCTACGCGCGCATTTCGGCGTGGCCGGCGCGGTGGCGTTCGACGTCTTGACCCTCGGCATCGGCGAAGATGGGCACACGGCGTCGCTCTTTCCAAACAAGGGCGCGACGCGGATCGACGACCGGCTCGTGGCGGCCGTGGCCGCAGCCGATGGCTTGGAGCCCCGCCTGACGCTCACCGCGCCGGTTTTGCGTGAAGCGAAGCAGATCGTGGTGCTCGCCCTCGGCGCGGCCAAGCGCAAGGCTGTGACCACCGCCCGAGGCGAGGGCCCGATCGACGAGGTACCAGCGCGCGTGCTGCGCGCCGCGCGGGGCCGGGTGACATGGGTGCTCGATGAGGCAAGCGCGGGTGGCGACGTCGGCGACCGCGCGTGATAAAGCTGCAGCCGTTCCGCCGAGGAGAGGTCCGTGAAACACGCCGAAATGAGCCGTTGGTCCCGCCACGAAGATGGTAACTACGCCGCCGAAGTGAGCGGTCACGAGCTGCGCGTCGCCTGGCACCCGGAGAGCTCGGGCCAGCGCGGATTTTCTTGGCAAGCGACGGGGCCGTCGGGGAACGTCTTTCGTTCTGCCGATCTGCACGAGGAAATCGAGCTTGCCATGGCCGAGGCCGAGGCTTTCGCGCGCAATCCCCCGGTCTCGGACGACGACGAAGAGTTGGCATGACGCGCCGCCTTTCTCCCTTCGTTGGCCCGGTTTTCGCCGCTTTTTTTGTGCTTGCGAGCCCCAGCGCGGCGCGCGGCGAGGGAGACCCTCACGTCGGCGCAACGACGCCGCCAGCGCCCCCCGGCGACGGAGCCCAAGCCGAGACCGCGCTCGCCGCGATGGAGGCGCAGGTCAAAGGCAAGCCCGACGAAGCGGTGGTCCGCGAACCGGTCGCTAACGCACGTCGAGCGCTCGAGCGGGCTCACGGGGCGCGTGTCTCCGGAGACACCGTTCATGCGCCGATGCTCGATGCTTTGGCGTTGGAGTGGACGAAGGTAGCCGAGACGCTGCTTGCGGCCGCCGCGGCCGAGCGCGCGGCATCGGAGGCCGCGGCCCTCGAACGGGCAGTGGCGACCAAGTTGGATCGTGCTCGCGTACTGCTCTCCGAGACCCAGGCCCGCCGCGGGTTGGTGGCCGCCGAGCTCGAAAAGACCGAGGCCGACGCGAAGGCCGCGAAGGAAGCGGCGGCCGCCACCGAGGCCGCACGGCTGGCCAAGAAAACGCCGCCGAAGAAGGGGGGAAAGCCGTGATCCGAAGGACATGCGCGGCCTTTTTGCTGGTTGGCCTCGGGGCCTGCGCGCCAATACCGAAACCTGCCGTCATGGCCGAGGCCGCCTCCGTTGCCGAGTCTCCCGCGGCCAAGGAGGCTAAGAGCTTCGCGCCGCAAGCCTTCGCGGCGGCCGAAAAGCTGCGCAACGACGCCGAGCGCGCGTTCGACGAGGACGACGTCGCCGGGGCCCAGCTCCTCGCGGAACGAGCGATCGCCGCCCATGCGCGCGCCTTCGCGCTGGCACGCGTCGCCCAGGCAAAGGCCTCTGAAGAAAGCGCGCGCAAAGAGCACGAGCGGCTCACGTCCGAGCTGACCCAAATCGACGCTGAGCAAACCCGCGTCGCCGCCGAGGTGCGCGCCTTGGAGCAGCGCGCCCAGGTCGTTCGCGAGACCGAATCGCTGGTTCCGTCGAAGAGCGCCGATCCCGCGCGCGAAAAGAGCCGTGCGGAGGCCGCAAAGGCCTTGGCGATACAGGCGAAGCTTCTGTGCACCGGAGCGCGCCTGTTGGTCGGTACCCCCGCCACCGCCGACGAAACGACGACCGCTCTTGGGGCGGCCGAAGAGGCGTTGGCGAAGCTCGAGACCGCCCTCGGCGCGTATCCGGCGCCCATCGATGGCGCGTCGCGAGCACGCGCTGACTGCCTACGAAGCCTCACCCTCGTGCGGCGCGCACGAACCCCTGTCACGAGGGCCCCTGGCGCCGCCGACGCGCTCCTGACGGCGCTCTCGGCATCCAGTGCGCTAGGCCCCCTTCGCGACGACCGCGGCGTGGTCGTAACGCTTCGCGCCGGCCTGTTTCACAACAACGACTTGACCGCGGACGGTCGTCGCGCGGTCGTCGATCTTGCGGGGCACGCGGCAGGGGCGAACGGTGTCCCCATGGCCGTGGTCGTTCACCAAGATCGTGACGGCAAGGCAGAAGACTCGGCCGCAGAAGCTCGCGGCCGTGCGGTCGAGACGGCCCTCCGCGAGGCAGGCGTCATCAAGGTCGCCACAGTCCAAGCCGGCACGCGCGCGCCGCTCGTCGATCCGCGCGGCGCCTCGCGCTCGCGCAACGCGCGAGTCGAGCTTGTGTTCGTAACCCCCGAGGCCCTGTGAGGCCGCCATGAGCCGCTATTTCTGGAAAAGCATCGTGGCCCCGATAGCCGTGGTCGCGCTCGCGGGCTGCGAAGACGGCGCCGCCGCACAAGATCCGCTCGCCGCGGACGAGCTCGCCAAGCTCCTCCCTCTGGCGACCCAGAGCGTCGACTCGATTCGAGCAGGCCTCCCCGACGCAGCGGGAAAGCTCGCGTCCATGCTCGACGTCGACCCCGGCTCCGATTTGGCGAGCCTGCAACGAGCCCTGCGCGTCACGACTGCCGCCATCCCCAACCAGCCCGACGTCCGCCCGACATTCTCCATCTTCCTCGATCCGCAGGGCGTCGCGCTGCGCAGCGACGTAGACCCCGACAACGCCGCAGGCCGTACGCTCCTTACCGCCTTTCCTGCGCTCAAGGGCTCGCTCAGCGGCGGATCGCAGCTCATGGATGCCCACGGCGCGATGGACGAGCTGGCCGTCGTCAACGCGAAAAACGACGCACAATACCTCCTTGCCTACCCGGTGACCGCCGCCGGTACCCCGCGGGGCGCCATGGTCATCGGCTGGTCCCTCCGGCACGTAGCCCATGCGCTCGAAGATCTCGGCCGCCGCCGCCACGACGAGATCGCCGCAAAAGAAGCCAAGAAAGCGCCCGTTCTTTACGTGATGCTCGTCGTCCAGGGTCAGGTCTACCCGAGCCTCTTGGCCCCCGATGTCGCAATCGCCGCGGCGCGCTCGCTCGACATTTCCGCCAAGGTTCAGGCGGGCGCCTACCGAACCTCCATGCCCGTGGGCGAACGCACGTTCGGAGTGGCGGCCGAGAAGCTGCCCGCTTTCGGGCCCGACGCCGCCGTGATTGTATTTTTCTCCGCGATATAGCCCCCGCTCAAACCGAGCGTGATAAACTCCTGAGCGGGGCGCGCAGCAGTTCGCTGCCCCTTCAACGCTGCGCTATGGCTGGCTCCATCGACAAGCTCCTCGGTCTTTGCAAAGACGTCCTAGCGCCCCTCCTTCGCGCAGACGGCGGTGAGCTCTACGTGGTTGCGGTGGAGCCCGACCAGCTCACGCTGCACCTTGCTGGCACATGCTCGGGGTGTCCCGGGGTGACCATCACCGCCAACGCCGTCATCGAGCCCGCCGTGCACGCGATCGCCCCCAACACCCGCGTCATCGTGACCAACGGCGCCAAGGTTCCCGAGGGGGCGTCGCTCGTCGGCTGAGGTCGTTTTGTGCGGAGGGAGCGGCCTTCCCGAGCTCGGGCCGCTCCGCTCATTCACGCGACCTGTGTCAAGCCCTACTTCTTGGGCTTCGGCGTCTCTTTCTCGGGCTCGGGTCCGCGCATCGCCGCAGCGACCGCCGGATCGACCTCGTCGTCGCCACCCTGCTTGGCCGTGCGCAACGTGGATAGATTGGCCAGCGTCGCCAGGTCTTCGTAGGCGAGCGCTAGGGCCGTGTCGCTTCGCTGGATGGCGCGCAGGTGCGTCGTGCTGTCCTTCCAGTCGACCTCGACCGGCATCTTTTCGAGGACGCGGCCCGGCACGCCGTAGGTCTCCGCGAGCTTGACGGCCGCCGCCTGGTACGTCGCGCCCAGCGGATTGCCTTCGCCGAGCTTGATCTCGTCGATGACCTTCCAGAGCTTGCCGCCGATGAAGAAGAAATACCGCGTCTGGCCGTCGCGGGTCAGCGCCATCATCGATTCGGCGTTGTTGTACGTGTACTCGCCCCGCAAGGGGGTCGCGTCGACGCCGGTCGGTAGGCGTCCGAAGTCGATGCGGCTTCGCGCGAAGGTCGCCTTCTCCTCGGCAAGCGCGGCGTCGAGCGCCTTCATCTTCACCCCCGGAGCGACCTTCTTGTAGAGCGGCTTGTACGCCTCGTCGAGCACGCTATCGACGATCGCGGTTACCTGCTTGACGGTGAGCCCCCACGTCAGGTTGGAGGGGGTCAGCACGATGGGTTTTTTGGTGACCGGGGGCTCGGCTGCGGGGGCGCTTGCCGCTGCCGCCGCTTTCCCTTTGCCCTTGCCTTGTGCTTCGACGTCCCCCGTCATTGAAACCGCGGCCAAACCCAGCAACGCCGCGACCGCCAAGCCCAAGTGCCTCTTCGGATTCATGCTGTCCTCCAGAATGCCGCCACGCGCCGGTGGCCATGAGTCGATGTGCCCAGCCGGTCCGGCGACCGCGGACGCTAGCAGGTCCGCAGGCGCGGGAACAAGTTCGCCGGCCGCACGTCCACGTCTGACGGAGCAGGATCGAATTGCATGGAACCTGAGCGGATCGACAGCCCGTAGGCAACGTGGTACGCGATGCTGACACCGTGATCCTGACCCGACGACGCTCCTTTAGCCGTGCCCTCGGAGGCTCGATGCTCGCCCTGGTGATGCTCGGCGGCGTGGCTTGCGGTCCGTCGACGCCGGGCGCAGAAGGGCCAGGTGGCGAAGGGCTTCCGTTGTGGGAAGGTCACGCGCGTGAGGTCTTCGATGACGGGATCGACGCGGCTGCCGTGGGGCTCTCGCTGGAGACGAGCTCGGCACGCTCGGACCGTTACCTCCGAGAGCGCGCGCAAACGGCGGATATCGTTGCGCGTGTTCGCGTGCAGACCGTCACGGCCGAATCGATGGGCAACGACACGCGCTACCACCTGAGCGTCCAGATCGGCGTGCCGCAGCTTCGAAAACCGCGCATTCCCGACCTTTCGGTGGACCTGTTGATCCGTTCGACGAGCCCTTCCTATGGCGTAGCCAAAGCCTTCGATACTCGGCTGCAAGGGCGCACATTCATTGGCTTTTTGTCTCGCTTTGCCGGAACGGACGGAGAGCCGGCCTTTCACTTCCACTTGTCCCCCGACACCGCGGACGTGGCGGCCGCCGTGCAAGACGCCGTGGCTATCGGGGAAATGGAGGGCTCTTGAGCAACGTCAGCATTCGGAGCGTCAAGGAGGTCGACGGCATTCGCGTCGCCAGCCAGATGGCAGCGGAGACCCTGCTCGCGACGGCCGAGATCCTTCGGCCCGGGATGACCACCGAGGAGATCGACCGCTTCGTGCATGAAGACACGATTCGCCGCGGCGGTTTCCCGGCCCCCCTGAACTACCACGGCTTCCCGAAGAGCGTCTGCGTGTCGATCAACGACGTCGTCTGCCACGGAATCCCGGGTCCCGAAAAGCTGTCCCCGGGTGACATCGTCAACGTCGACGTGACGACCATCTACGACGGATTTTTCGGGGACACCTCGGCGACTTTTTATGTCGGGACGCCTTCGCCCGAGGCAAAGCACGTGACCGAAGTGGCTCGCCACGCACTGACGCTGGGGATACGCACGGTTCGGGATGGGGCGCGGCTTGGTGATATCGGGGCCGCCATCCAAGAGTTCGTCGAACGAGAGGGATGCTCGGTCGTTCGAGCCTTCGTCGGCCACGGTATCGGACGCAAGTTCCACGAGCCGCCGCAGGTGGCCCACGTGGGGACCCGCGGGCAGGGCATGCGGCTTCGCGCCGGCATGTGCTT
>CAYLJT010000564.1:0-6037 GCA_964383995.1 uncultured Polyangiaceae bacterium | reverse complement strand
CGTCAAGTGCGGCAGCAACAACGAGACGTGTCAGCCTCCCGGCTCGGTCGTGTTTACTGGAACGATGGTAGGCACGTCGTGTTGCAGCGCGACCCGCTGCAGCGTGTGCGACTCGCCCGACTATTTCAGCTGCACCTCCTCGGTGGTTGTCAAACCAGTCTCCACTTCGCCACCGCTCCTCAGCAAGTAGCAGCACAGCGCCGCCGATGGCGACGACGCCACCCGCGCCTTGGGTGGCGCCCGCAAACGCGGGCTCGAAGCTGCCATACGCGTGAGCAACGCTGAACGGGTTGGCGTGGGCGCGCGACGCTTGGCTTGGAGCCTAGTCCAGCGAGCAGCCCGAAGGGCGGAGCCTGTGGGTCTGAATCTGAGGGCGGAGCCCTCCTGTGGGCGGAGTCCTCTGGAGCCCTCTGCCCCCTCCAAGCCCCGAGCCCTTCCTATCGAGGCCGTCGACCGCAGGGTGAGGCACGATGCTTGTCTCCCGGCGGGGGTCTGGGCTACGATGACCGAGGAGAACCGAATCGATGCTCGTCAGCCTGGAAGTGCAGGGTCTGCGCGGAATCAAGCAGGGTCGCGTTGACGGCCTGGCCCCGCTAACCATTTTCGTGGGGCCCAACGGCTGCGGCAAGTCGACCATGCTCGAGGCGGCCGGTGTGGCTTGTGCGGGGGATTCCGCGGCTGCGGCGTTTGAGGCCATTGCGGCGAGGGAGTGGTTGGGGCTTTCGGGGCTCGACCACTGGATTACGGGGAAGGACGGCTTGAAGGTCGAGACCACCTTGGATGCGCCCATTTCCTATCTGCACCGGAGCGTGTCCGAATTCACTTCCATGTTGAGGGTCTCGCCGAGGGCGGAGTCAGAGGCTAAGGAGCCCGTTCGCGCGCTGCAACTTACGTCCGGGCATCAGGTGATTTTGAACGAAGATGGCGTTGCAACCTTTCACGTCGACCGGGCTCCGCTGCTCCCCTTCGCGCTCAATACCGTCCTCCCGGACCGGCCGGCGGGGGCGCACAAACGCTTCACTTCGCCGCGATTTTCTAGCCACGCGCGGGATGCCCTCACGGCCATCAAGCTCAGTCCTAGCTACGACGACTTGTTGGAGTACCTCCAGGTTCTTCGTCCCGACCTCGTATCCATTGAAAGCATTGCTGTTGGGGAGCGCGACGAGCCCTTCATGTTCGAAAAAAATCCCCGCCGCGGCTACCCAATCGCCTACGCGGGCGACGGCTTCCGTCGGTCCCTCTTGCTGGCGGCAACCTTGGCCCGCGGGAAAGGTGGCGTGGCCGCCCTCGATGAGCCGGAGGCATTTGCCCACCCGCGGATGTTTACCCTCCTTGCCAAGCTGTTTCGCAAAGCGATAGCAAACCAAACGCAGATCATGGTGGCAACACACAGTTTGGAATTTGTGCGTGACTGTCTTTCTGAGCTGCAGGGCGAGCCCGAGAGCGTATGCGTGATTGGCTTGACGATGGCCGACGGTGTCCTTGACCCGCTGCTGGTCACGGGAGCGGACGCCTTTCGCCGTGTCGTGGAGTGGAAGGACGATTTGCGGCTGTGAGCCCGATGAGCTTGCCTTCCGTGACACGGGTGCTGGTTTGTGAGGGCAAGGACGACCTCAGCGCCCTCCGGGCGATGGTGCGCCATTTCGTCGGTCCCGATGGCGCGCGATCCAAAGACAGCGGCTTTGAGGCCTTTCATGACGGACTGAAGCTGTCTGTGTTTTGGGCTCAGGGCAAGTCCGCGTTGGCAGAACGGGTTGTCAACCTAGGTTCAGCCTCGGAGCGCCCCGACAAGGTGGGCGTGTGCTTCGATCCCGATCGCGACTCCGCCAGCCAAGAGCTGGATTTTTTTCTCGGCGAATGCAAGCGGCTTGCGCCCCGGTCTCTGGGACAGACAGCGGACGGAAAGCGTACGATTCGGGTGGCCAATCGGGAGGCCGTGCTGCTCCCCGCGCCCTGGCGGTCCGCCAACCCCGTACCTTTTGACCACATGCCCCAGGGCGATCATTGTTTGGAGCGGGTCCTCATTGCTGGGATTCTCAAAGCGCAGGTTGAAGGAACCATTCGAAGTTGGGCTGACGAGAGCACCGGTGCTTTGATGAAAATCGTGAGCGACCATGGCTGGAAGCGAGCCTTTCGGATATGGAATGCCGCTCTACAACCCAAGACCGAGTCTGCCTCTTTTGTGGACAAGCTGCTTCAGGATCAAGACACCCAAGGGCCCTGTTTGAGCGCCCTCTTGGCTACCAAAGTGGGGGCGGTCGTCGAAGAGCTGTTGCGCCGGGAGTAGCGGGAATGGGCCCCGAACGTCGGCTCGAAGCAGCCGCCTCACATGGACTGACCACGACCGCCAGCGTCCACTGCGCGGTGCCCTTTGAATCTCATCCCCGCCTCCACGCACGAACGTCCACCTTCGCGGCAGCTCGCGCGGCGGCCCCGCTTGGGTCGACCTCAAACTGCATCGGCCGGACCCGCCGAATCGACCCCATAGCGGGCCACAGGAGGTGGAGCGATAGTGCGCCGACTCCGAGGGCGGCTCGGGCTTTAGCGCGGCGACCTGCGCGGCGGGCTCCACCACAACCGGAGCAGCCTGCACGGCGGCGGTCGGCCGCGCGAACTGGCAAGCTCGGCGTCCGACATGGCGCGCAGCCGGGTGCGGATCGCCTGGTAGGTAAGGTTGTCGCGGCGCAAGCGCACGATGGCCAGAACCTCGTCAAGGTGCCGCGGCCCGTACACCGTGGTGGGGTCCGCGAAACGGCGTGGGCCGCAAAAGCTCCGCCCCCAACCAACGTTGGAAGGTGGAGGTCGGAACCCAGCCGCCTTGGCAAGATCGCGGCTTGAGTACCTGGGGGCAACATCGGGCATCTGGAGCTCTCCCTACCTGTAGCCGCCGGCTGCCTTCGGCAATCCAGACGGTCTGCGTCTCGATTTCGTAGGACTTGTTGCGAAGATCCGAGGGGCGACGTCATCGAGGCGCGCCTCGCCTCCAGCGGGCCGGGCTCATCCCCGTCCAGCGCCGAAATGCCCGCTGAAACGCGCTCTGCTCGGAGAAGCCCAGCAGATAGGCTACCTCGGCTAGCGCGAGAGTCGGCCGCCGCAGATACCCCACGGCCAGCTCGCGGCGGAGATCGTCCAGAAGGGCATTGTACGACGAGCCTTCTGCGCGCAATCGACGCTGCAGGACGCGCGACGACAGCCCGAGCCCAGCGGCCAAGGCTTCGATCGTGACGCCCTCGGCGAGCCCGGCGGCCAGCGCTCTTCGCGCACTTGCGACGAGGTCCCCGGCGCGCGGCAGCTCGGCCGTCATCTCCGCCAGCAGCTGCTCAATCGACCGGATGATGCGCTGATCGGCTGTCGGAAGCGGCTCATCGAGGAGCGACGTCGCGAAATGAAGCGCGTCTTCGCTCGCGTCGAAGGCGAGAGGCGCGCCGAAGACGCGCGCGTGCTCGGTCCATTGCGCGGGCGGCGCGTGTCGAAACGTGACCCGATCGAGCTGAAACGCGCGGCCCAACGCGAGCCTCCCCCGCAGGTGCAACGTGGCCAGGGTGGACTCCACGCCGTGCCGACTATCGTGATCCGGATCGTGTTGATGATAGGTCAGCCGAGCCTCGTGCCCTGTCGTCTCCAGCCGTATCTCCAGCGTGTCATTGACGAGACGGGCATGGCGAATGACGCTCTCGTACCCCTGACGCAGCGTCGCGCTGGCCTGGATGAGAAAGGCGGCCGTGTGCACGGGCCGTCCTGCGGCCCTCTCGGCCAAGTGGAGCCCAAACGCGTCGTCCCCGGTTTGGCGAGCGGCGGCGTCGAACAGGGCCACGATCGCGCGTAGCGGAACCCGGCCATCCCTGCTAGCCAAGTCGCCGAGCCCGAGCCCCGCCTCGGCCAGCAGCGCCTTTCTCTCCGCGCCCGAATGGACCGCGAAGGCAACGATCTCCAGGGCCAAGATCGCCGTTACGGTACTGGGATTTGCCACCACCTCAGCGTATCGCGCGCGAGAGGGCGGTGTCCATGACGGCGCGGCGTCGGGGGTCAACTGGGTGGCGCGCGCAGTCAATACGCGGGCACGCGTTCGAGGCGAAGCTGGGCGGAAGCTGGTGCTGTCCAGGCCGAGGCGGATCCCAAGATGCGGATGTCGAGCGTCTCTCCCGCTCATCGCCACCTGGTCAGAAAGGTCGTTTCATGAGACAGACGGTCGTTCGATTCGCGTGTGCGCTGGGGTTCCTGGGCTTCTCGCTGCCCGTGGCGGCCGCGCCCGAGGAGTACCATCTGGACGCCTCCCTCGGCACGGACTTCCCCGTCTCGGTGGGCGCTCGCGTCGGCGCCGAGCTTCCTTCGGGGTTTCGGCTGTCGAGCTCGCTTGGTTTCTTACCGGGGCCGTACGCGGAGGTGCTCAATGGCACGCTCGTCGGCGCGGGGGCCTACAGCGAAGACACCGGGACGCTGATCCTCGCGGCGCTCGACAGCTCGCTCATCTGGCGCACTCACCTGGGATTTCGTCCGTCATCGACGCGTGGCCTGTACGTCGACGTGGGCTATGGCCTTTTGACGCTGGGCGGGGGCGCGACCACAGCCGAGCTGGTCGCGGGTCTTACCCGTTATACGCTGCCAGACTCCGCGAGCCGCGAGAGTCAGAGCTACAGGGTCGAATCGACGCTTCACATGCTGGACGTCGAGGTCGGTTGGGAGTGGGTCTTGATGGACCGGCTGAAGCTACGATGCGCCCTGGGCGGCGCGTTCACGGTGGCCGCCTCGACGACGATGACTCCTGAGTTTCAACCGCTCTACCCGGCCGCCGCGGCGTCGTTCGAGGCGGCCGGCGAGGACTACCTGAACGACACCTATACGTCTTATGTCTTCACGCCCGTGGCGACGCTCTCGGCGGGATATGCATTCTTCTGAGCGTCCTCTTGATGATCTTCGAATTGGCAGAAACGCCACCAACCCCGTGCCTTGCTGGAGGTCTGATGACTCGCTGGTCCAAGACTGCTTCGTTGTCCGCGTCCGTAACCTGCGTCCTGTGCGCGCTGCTGCTGGCCGGGTGCGGTGAGGACGAGTCCGCGGACCGTCCCGTCGATACGCCGCCAGCGATCCTCAGCGCGTTCTGGGGCGCCAATGACGTTCCGGGCGTGGTGGACACGCCACTGGTCTGCCCAGGCCTGGTCGGCCCGCGTGACGGCATGCCAGTCGTCACCTCGGTCGAGATCGGGCCCGATGCCCTGGTCGGGGCGGTCTTCGCGGTCGTTCGCGCCGACGGCACGACCGTGTCGGCCGACTGTGCGCTGCGCGAGCCGGCCGACGAGGAGAACGAAGACCGCACCGTCTTGCTCGTCGGCGACTTCGCGTCGACCGCCAATCCACCGGTCGCGGTGCGCATCGTCAGCTCATTGCCGCTCGAGGACGGCAGCGACGCCGTCGGCGCGGAGAGCACGACGGTCGTTGGGCTCGAAGCCGGACCGTCGCTCATCGTCGCCGAGCGGGTGACCACGGCCGAGGCCGAATACGGAGCGCCCGACGACTGCCCAGCAGACACCACCGTGCAGATCGTCCGCACCATCTGGAGTGGCGGCGTCGACGGCGATCAAGGCCAGGAGCTGACCGCGGCCGAACTGTCGCAGTGGACCGTGGAGGTCGACGCCGACGGCACCCGGGCCGACGTCACGCCGATCGGGTTCGGCGACCTGAACGACGGCGACAACAACGTCGACCTCTGCCTGGCCGACAGCCGACCTGCCCTCGCCGTGCGCGTGGTCGAACACGCTGTCACCGACCCGACCAACGACTGGAACGTCGCCCAGGACGTCGCCGTCACCGCGGACTGAGCGGCCGACCGAGCCGCGGAGCAGACCGCCGACCGCTCAGTTGACGCGCGCGCCGAGCTCCTGGTCGAGCTTGGCGCGCAGCGGCGTACTCGATCGGCGCCGTGGTTGCTCCTGCCCTTCCAGCTCCTCGGCGAACTGCGCCAGCGCACGGTCTTGCACCTGGGCTCTTCGAAGACCACCACGCCAGAGGCGCCGGCGAAGACGTGCACCGTCAAGTGCGG
>CAYLJT010000563.1:0-6055 GCA_964383995.1 uncultured Polyangiaceae bacterium | reverse complement strand
CTACGTGGTGCAGTACAACAAGCGCGACCTCCCCGACATCGGCACTGTCGAAGAGCTTCGGGCCGAGATCAACCCGCAGCGCGTGCCCGAGTTCGAGGCCGTCGCGCGCACGGGCGTGGGCGTGTTCGACACGCTCAAGGCCGTCGCCAAGCTGGTGTTGACCGAGCTGAAGAGGGGAAGCTGACTTGTCTCGGACCCGTTTCGCGGGTCGGGGTGACTCAAAATGACGAAGGACGATCCCTCTAGCGTTGTGCTGGGAGGGGCCGTCCTTTTTCAGGGTGCGTGCCGGGGGCCGCGCGTTCGCGTGCGGCCATCCTGGGCGCCGTGGACCTCTGCGATGCTACTTCGCCCGCTGGTAGATGCGGTTACGGCGGTTCCGGTTCTTGGCCTTGAGGCCGGCGCGGAAGCGCTTCGTTTTCGAGCGGTTGGTCTTGCGGGGACCCTTCGAGAGCATGAGGAACATGGGAACGCTTCCTTGTCGTGACGACCTCAAACGAGGGGCGCGCAGACTACGGCACAGCGGCCCTTCACGAAAGTCTTTTTTTCGAGCCTTTGCGATTGGCGTTGTGGGTTTTGTTACGCTTTCGTGCGGGGCGAGCATCAACGCGGTTTACGAGGGCAACGTCCGCTTCGAGCACTGCATGGCCCTCGATTCGTTGTCGGATGTGAAGCCCACCCTGCGCCGCGAATGTTGGGAAGAGTGGCTGCGCTATTACACCTTCGGGCAAACCCGCGATCGCATGGACTACGCGCGTCGCAGGCAACGGCAGCTCAGCCTCGCCAGCGATTTCGATGAAGCCGATTGGGCGCCGCCGGCTGCGACGGGCGCGTCGGTGCCCGAGCCGACCGATGTGCTCGCGCCTCCGCCGGCCATGATGAGCCAGGATGCGGGGGCGCCGAGCGCGGCCTCGGAGGACGCCTCGGCCGATGCGGGGCGCGCCCTGGGCTGCGGGCAGACGTGCGAGTCTGCGCTGCGGGTGTGCGTGGACGCCTGCAGCACCGGGTCCTGCGAAAAGACGTGCAGCGCGCGCTTCAAGGCTTGCTCACGGCGCTGCCGCGAGAACGGTCGCTAGAATCGGGGCCGGAATCTTGACGGTCGCTCGGGCGTAGGACTATCCGCGAAAGACGCCATGACGATGCCCCTTCTCATCGATCCCATGGATGAGCCGAATGAGCCCTCGGGCTCGGCCGTGCGCCGCCGCGCTGATGATCTCGAAGGTGTGGACGGAGTGCGCGTATCGAAGCCTCGTCGAGCGGCCCCCGCGGACGCGGTTCGACCCACGCGGGCCGAGGTAAACCTCGCGAATCTTCGCTACAACCTCGGGCGCGTGCGGCGCGTGATGGCCTCGGAAGACGCGCAAGGCGCGGCCGCACAGCCGCGTGTGTGGGGCGTGCTCAAGGCCGATGCCTACGGTCACGGCGCACCCGCCGTGGCGCGCACGCTGGAGCGCGCAGGCATGCCGGGCATGTGCGTGGCGCTGCTCGAAGAGGGCATCGAGCTGCGTCAAGCGGGCATCGTCGCGCCAATTTTGGTGATGGGTGGGTATTACGGGCCCCGTCGCGACGGCCTCGAAGAAGTGCTCGCCGGGGACCTGATCCCGACCGTGTACGACCCCGAGCAAATCGACACGATCGCCGGCATCGTAAGGCATTACGGCGGCGTACCTCGCAGTGCTTCGGGCCGCGCTCCCGCCAACGACGACGGCCGCGTCGCGGTGCACATCAAGCTTGATACGGGCATGGGTCGGCTCGGCGCGACGGCGCGGGGGCTGGACGCGCTGCTCCAAGCGCTGCGCCGCTCCCCCGAGGTGCGCGTCGACGGGTTGATGACGCACTTTGCGTGCGCCGACGGAGACGACCTCGAGGTCACCCGCGAGCAGCTCGCGCGCTTCGACACGATGACCGATCGGCTGACGCAGCACGGGATCTTGCCTCGCGTGCGTCATGCCGCGAACAGCGCCGCGCTGCTGCGTTTGCCCGAGACGCGCCTCGACATGGTGCGCCCTGGCCTTGCGCTCTTCGGCCTCTCGCCGCGCGGCGATATGGGCGTGGATCTACGCCCGGTGATGCGTGTGCGCAGCGAGATCGTGGCCCTTCGAACCATCGAGGCTGGCCAGTCGATAGGTTACGGGCACACCTTCACGGCGAGCCGCGAGACGGTCGTGGCCACGGTGCCCATGGGTTACGCCGATGGTTTGAGCCGCAAACTTTCGAACGTCGGTCACGCCCTCGTGCACGGCAAACGCGCGCCGATCATCGGCACCGTTTCCATGGATTTGACCATGATCGACGTCACCGACATGGAAGGCGCGCGCATCAGCGACGAGGTCGTGTTCCTCGGCTCGCAAGAGGGGCGCCTCGGTCGCGACCTGATCACCGCCGACGAAATCGCCGAGCAAACGGGCACGATCGCCTGGGAGGTTCTGACCTCCGTATCGCGCCGCGTACCGCGCTTTTATCGCGAGCCGTAGCCGCCCGGATCTAACGCGAGCCCGTGTGGCGCCGTTGTTCGGCCCGCGCGATGTCGAGCACGCGCTTGTGGAGCGACGCGGGGGCGGCCACCATTCCGCGCTGAATCGCCAGGTTTTCGCGCTTGTAGTCGATGGCGTTGCCGTCGAGGTCGGTGAACAGACCGCCCGCCGCTCGCACGATAGCCTCGGGTCCGCACGCGTCCCAATGCATGGCACCGCCACCGCCGTGCACGTAGAGATCGGCCTCGCCGCGTGCGACATAGGCGGCCTTGGCGCCGACCGAGCCGCAGGGGATGGGATCGATGCCGCCGAGC
Organism: uncultured Polyangiaceae bacterium; assembly: GCA_964383995.1. Lineage (GTDB taxonomy): Bacteria > Myxococcota_A > Polyangia > Polyangiales > Polyangiaceae > CAYLJT01. The sequence continues at coordinate 3,270 of CAYLJT010000563.1, read as the reverse complement.
TCGGTTTGGATGGCGCGAATCAGCCGCGGCGGGCGCGCTCGTGAGACCACGACGCGCACGCGCTCTCCCGCGGGGCGCTCGCGAATTTGCAGGGGTCGGCGCTCGCCGTTGGCACCTTCGATGAAGCAGCCGTCGCCCACGCGCCCGGCGAGGGTCTCTCTTCGCACAGGCAAGACGAGCACGCCGAGGGTCGCGCGGCCTCCCACCGCGAGCCCGATCATCACCGCAAATTCACCGGTTTTTGCCGCGAAATCGCGCGTTCCATCGAGGGGGTCGACGAAGAAGACGCGCTCGTGTCGCAGCAGCGCGGCGATGGACGCCGTGTCCTTCGGCACGCTCTCTTCGGCGATCACCGCGTCGTTGGGGAAGCGCTTGGCGAGCTGCTCGGTGATGTGATCGTTGGCGAGCCGATCGGCGACGGTGACCGGATCGCCCGGCGCCTTCATCTCGACCTCGAAGGCTTGGCCGTAGATCGTGCGCACGATTTCCGCAGCGGACAGGGCGATATCGACGATGATGTCGAGCTCTTCGTCGCCGCCGCGCGCCAGGGCTCTCACGGGCCGATGCCCATTTCTTCGAGGCGCTTGCCGAGGGCGGTGAGCGTCGCGTCGAGCATGAAGGGTGGCGCGATGGCCACGTCTTTGTTGAGCTGCTCGAGCTGCAGCACCGTGCGCGGTCCGAGGACGGCCGACGAGACGAGCTGATTGACGAGCACAAACCGCAGGGCTGCGGAGCGCAGCGAGCCGATTGCGCCACCGACCACGGGGCGCAGGGCCGCGAGCTGCGCCAAGCGACGTTCGAGCTCGGGCTTGGTCCAACGTGAGCTGCGGTGATCGCCCGGCACGAACTCGCGATCGACGGTCCATTGGCCGGTCAACACGCCGTGCGACAGCACCGAGCGCGCGAGCACCGCGGTCTCGTGCTCCCCCAGGTCCGCCGAGAGCGAGTGCAGATCCTTGGCGACGAACACGTTGTACGCGAGCTCGATCACGTCGGCGCCGCGGCCAATCGCCGCTCGCGCGACCTCCGCCGAGCCCGCGCTCACCCCCCAAGCCTTCACGTGCCCCATCGTTTTGAGGGCCTTCAAGAAGCCCACCGCTTCGCCGTCGTCCACGGCCTTCAGGCTCGGGTTGTGGAGCAGCACGATGTCGATCACGTCGCGCTTCAGGCGCTCGCGAGAGGCCTCGAACGCGTCGCGCAAATAGCTTGTTTCAAAGCACTTTCGCACCGGGTGCTGATCGCGCTTGGTGCCGATCTTCGTGCACACGAGGGCCTCCTTCGGGAGGCGTTCGCCGAGCTTCTTCTCCATGGCCCCGCGGCCATACGAGTCCGAGGTGTCAAACAGCGTGATTTGAAGCTCGAGCGCGCGATCGATGACGGCGTTGGCCTCGTCGTCCGTGACGGCGCCGTAGCCGTCGCCCGAAAGGCCAAAGGTACCGAGGGCAAGCTCGGAGACCTCGATGCCCGTCTTGCCGAGCCGTCGTGTGCGCATGGCGGGCGTTTACCGAGGGCCCCGGGGGGTGACAAGGGGTGACACGGTCAGGGGGCCGTCGTGGTGTCGAGGGCGTCGGGCGTGCCCGGATGCTCGAAGTCGGTCTCGACAAACTCCATGTCGCTGCCCGTCACGTCGCCCATGGCCTCGACCCACGCGTCGTCGTCCCAACCGTCGTAGGGCTGACCGTTCTCGGGCGAGCCCTCCGTCGGCTCGCCTTGGAAATACCAATCGGAGCCGTTGTCCGCGATGACGCCACCGTAGACCTTGAGCGCGTCGAGGAAGCAGCGCGCTTGGGCGAAGAAACCGCTCGTGTCGAAGGTGGCCTTGAGGCGAAAACGCGCGCCCATCGGCGGCAGCGAGGCGTCGTTGTCCCCGGCGTGGTGGCGCGCCGGGTAGATGTGCGCGGACTGGCTCTGGGACGCGGTGAAGCGGATGGCGTGGCGAATGTCGCAGGCCTTGGTCTCTTCGTATTTGAGCGTGAGCTGCACGATGGAAAGGCCCGCGGCGTCGGCGCTCGTGAAGCCGTTGGGCCGCAGGAAGCTGTCGTCGCGGAGGTCGAAAATCGCGGCGGAAGACGCGGTGAGCTGGCCCCCCGCGTCAGCGAATTGCCAAAGCTCCTCGGCCAGACAGCCGCCGTCGGCCTGCCGATGGAGGACCAACAAGTGGCTGTCCGAAGGGCCTTCCACGAGGGGGTTTGCGGGGATGTGGAAGGGGCCGAGATCGCTCTCGTTGGGGTACACGGTGATCGAGACCGCGGTCTCGGGTTGGCCCGCATCGACCGTGTTGTGCGGGATGCCGTAGTAACCGTATTGGGCCGAGCCAAAGTCGGCGTGCAGGTTGGTGCTGGCGCCCATCGCTGCGACCCACGCGTCGCTCAGGGGGTGCACGGGGAGTGCGTCCACCGCGCGGTTGAGCGGATGGTTTGAGCTCCAAATTTCGCAACCGTCGACTATCGGTCCGCTTGGCGCGCCGCCCCCTGGTCCTGTTGAAGAGGAGGACGCGGAGGTCGACGTCGATGTGCTCGCGTCGGACGTCGAGGCGGCGGACGAGCCCCCTGCGCCGCTCGTCGCGCTGTCGTCGCTACCGCACGCGGATACCAGGGCACCTGCTACCAAAAGCGCGAGAAGGCCGCTGCGAAGGCTGAGCATTTGCATCGTAAAACTCCCGTGCCGTCGCTCGACGGCGCCCGACAAAGCCAACGACATCCTACGTAATGCGCGGATTTTGCACATTGGCGGGTTTGGCTGCGAAGTGCGCATCCATTGATGCGGCGAACGAAGCCGCGCTGTTATCCTGCTTTCTCCTCAACGGTCGGCATCGATGCAAGACGAAGCGAAGCTGGGTAGCGATGACGAGCTGTCCCGCCTTTTGGCTGCCGCCAAAAAGGCCCCGGACAGTTTCGATGGGTGGGATGAAATCGAGGCTCTCGCGGAGGAGCGCCCGGACGATGTGGCCGCCGCGTACCGCGAGCTGATAGCCCGGGAATTGCCGAAGAAATTGCTGCTCTCTCTGTGTGAGAGGGCGGTGGCCTTCTTCAAAGAGTGGGGCATCGAAGAGCAGGCGGTGGTGGAGGCGCTGGAGCGCGCTCTGGCCGTCGATCCCTCCGCGGCGTGGGCGTTCCAAGAGCTCACGCTGCTGCTCACGGTCGCTCGTCGCTTCGACGATCTGTTGACGATCTACGACCGCGCGTTGGAGCGCATGCCGAAGGGTCCCGCGCGGACGAGCATGTTGCAGGAAGCGGCGCGGGTCGCGGGTGACCTGGCGGGGCGCGTGGA
>CAYLJT010000562.1:0-6065 GCA_964383995.1 uncultured Polyangiaceae bacterium | reverse complement strand
GTGATATCGAGGAGGTCACACCCGATCCCATCCCGAACTCGGAAGTTAAGCTCCTCGGAGCCGATGGTACTGCTAGGGCAACCTGGTGGGAGAGTAGGACGCTGCCGGGATTATCTCGGAGCAGCCCAGGTTAATCCTGGGCTGCTTTTTTTTTGTCCAACTGCTTCTGGTTCGCCAGAATTCCACGTCCTCCTTCGGACGTTCGGCAGGTCCATGCACGGTTGGCGCAAGTGGCTCGCAATTTTTGGCGTCCTAGCGCTCGCGGGGCTGGCCGTTGCGGTCGCGTTTGACAGCCTTGTACGCGGCGAAGTGGAGGCTCGCGCCGCGCGCTGGGGGCTGAGCGTTCGGGTTGGCGCGGTTCGACTGGCGTGGTCCGAGGTGATTCTTCGGGATGTCTCGGTTGCGCTCGCTGGGCAGCCCCTGACGGCGGAGGTACGCGAAGTCCGCGTTGGCGATTGGGGAAAGGGCGATTTGCTCTTGCGCGGTGGCCACATGGATGCATCGGGCGACCCACGGGAGCTCGCGGCCACCGTTCGCACGAACGGTAACGTACCCGTTGCGGGCGGGCGCGAAGGGAGCGGTCGTCGCCTGCGGGTCCAAGATGTCTCCGTGACCTGGCGTGACCGCCTGGAGGGTCCACGTGCGCAGGTCATTGCAAGGAAAATCGGAGTGACCGTCGAGGCGGGAGCGTGGTCGCTGGGGGTGGGTGAGGCCGACGTCGAGGCGGAGGGGTATCGAGCCCACGTCGAGGACTTTGAAGTTGCCGGCACGGGGAGCGTGGGCCAGGGGCCGTTCGCCAAGCTCAGGGCGCGAGCGATCCATGTCGACGCGCTCGCAACAGAAGGCGCGAGAGCCGGCACGGTGGCAACGACGGACGCGCCGAGCGATGGCCTTGCCCTCGAACGCGTTCGTGAGTCCATCACCCGTGGCGGCGAGCAGTTGTCGCTCTTCCTCGGCGGGGGAACTGGCCTTGAGGTCGACCGCCTCGAAGCGGCGCTGATCGTCGCTGGCGAGCGGCTGGTGGTCGGCCCAGGGCGGCTTGCGGTGAACATCTCGGACAATGTTCTTCGCATCGCGCTCAAGCCCGCTTCCGACTCCGATCAGGCAGGCGGCTTGGAAGCCCACACGCTTACCTTTGACACGCTAATCCCAATTGGCCCTCTCACTGGCATGCAGGACATCGTGGTGGAGATTCGCGGGGGTCCCGTCAAGCTGGCTGCCTTGGGTGCAAAAGAAGGTAATTTCGGCATCATGGATGTGGGTCAGACGGAGCTGACGTTTGACGCCAAGGCTTCGCTTTCCAAGGATGCCAAGACAGCCACCTTCGATGGTGCATTTCGCGTAAAGGGGCTGTCCATCAATCAGAGCTTTCTGTCCGACGAGCCCGTGAAGGGGTTGGCGCTGGCATTCCGCGGCAAGGCCCTGGCGGCCTTGGACGGCTCCGCGTTTCAGGTGGAGGGTGGACGCCTTGATGTCGGGACGGTCGGCCTGGTGCTGGATGGTCGTGTCGACAAGCATCCGAAGGGGTGGCGGGTCGAGGCCTCCTTCAATCTTCCCATTGTGCCCTGTCAGGCGCTGCTCGACTCCTTGCCGGAGGGCCTCATTCGCAAAATCGTTGGGATGCGCCTCGCGGGGTCGTTTGGAATTTCGGGATCCGCGAAGCTTGACACCGCGGACGTCGACCACAACTACCACCTGGGCTGGACTTCCACGAGCTCTTGCCGGGTGGTCGAGGTTCCGGGCAGCATCGATGTTGTCCAGTTCGGCAGGCCATTTCGCCTGCGGATACCTTCGTCGGAGGGCGCCATCACCGAAATCGAGGTAGGCCCCGAGACGGCCAGTTGGACGCCACTCCAAGCGATTTCGCCATTCATGGTCGCGGCCGTTCAGACCACGGAAGATGGGGGCTTCTTTCGGCACAAGGGCTTTGATGAGGCGGCGATTCGCGGCGCCATCAAGGATAATCTGCGGCGCGGTGAGCTCTACCGAGGTGCGAGCACGATTAGCATGCAGGTGGCGAAGAACCTCTATCTTGACCGGAAAAAGAATCTGGGACGGAAACTGCAAGAGGCCTTTCTGACACTCTATTTGGAACAGGCACTTACGAAGGATCAGATCCTGGAGCTCTACCTCAACATCGTTGAGCTTGGGCCCCTCGTGAATGGCGTTGCCGCTGGCGCGCGCCACTATTTCAATACGGGTCCTGGGCAACTGGCGCTTTCCCAAGCGTTCTATCTGGCGTCCATCCTGCCCAGTCCGCAAAAGCAGCATTTTGCGGCGGGCGGTGTCGCCACGCCGGGGTGGACTCGCTATCTGCAAAAGCTCATGAAGATCGCTCACGCGCGGAAGCGGGTCAGCGACGAAGAGCTTGCCGAGGGGTTGAGGGAGGTGGTCGTCTACGGTTCTTCGCGGCCCAACAAGATCGCCGGAGCGGATGACGCGGGAGCGGACTCGGAGGACGTGTCCGGGGAGGTTCCCGAGCCCACAGAGTCTGACGAATAGCTCTTGCTGGGGCGCTTGCGGCGCTCGGCGAAAAAGGAGCGAAGCTGACTCGCAGCGGGGGCCTCCAGGACGCCGGACACCACCTCGAAGCGGTGGTTGAGGCGAACATCGCGCCCGATCGTGAACAGCGTGTCCAGGGCGCCTGCCTTGGGATCGGCGCAGGCGTACACGACGCGGCTCACGCGGGCGTTCACGAGCGCTCCTGCGCACATGGCGCAGGGCTCGAGGGTCACGACGACCGTGGCGCCGATCAAGCGCCAAGACCGGGCGTTCTCGGCGGCTTCGCGGAGGGCGATGATTTCGGCGTGGGCCGTTGGGTCGTTGTGCCGTTCGCGGCGGTTCTCGCCTCGCCCGATAACGAGCCCCTCCGCGCTCACCACGACGGCCCCCACGGGTACGTCGCCCGCTTCGGCGGCCGCCTGGGCCAACGCCAACGCTTCGCGCATGTGGGCGTCGTAGAGCCCTTGGTTGGGCGGCTCTACAGCCATACCCCGGTCCCCCTTTGGCGCGCCCAGGAAGATTCGAACTTCCGACCCCCGGCTTCGTAGGCCGATGCTCTATCCAGCTGAGCTATGGGCGCAGTGATCGCTGACGTGGGAGGGGCGTCTATTCGGTCCAGCGCGGCTTGTCAAGCGGCGCGCAACGGTCTCCCCGCAACGGAAGATTTCGGGCACAAAAACACGACACGCAGCAAGTCCGTTGGTCTTGCTGCGCGCCTTAGCGTCGTTGACGTAGGAAAGCGAAGTCAAAAAGCGACAAGAAAGCTTGCAAAGGAAGCGACGAAGAAAGCGTCGAAGCGAAGAAAAAGAAGCAAGCGAGAAGGAAGGCCGCCGAAGCGGTTAAGCGATGACAACCGCTAGAGCAGCGAGCGTGCCAGACTCGACGGCCCGAGCGAGAGAGCACGGAATGAACCCCCTGGGCTGGCGGTTATTGCGGAGAAGCTGAGAGGGCACAGGGTGGCGTTGCGACATTGCTGTCGTGCCGCGCTCCTGGGTCTGAAAAAATTGCGTAGCGCCTCAAGGTGCCGCTGTGCCAAAGACGCCGTGGTTGGGGGCGTCGGCGTGGCAACGCTCGCAGGGGGTTGGGTCGAGGGGCTGGGAACGACCATCTGCGTCGGCCTGAGCGAAGCTCCAGACGCCGTCTGCACCTCGCAACATCGCCAGATAGATATGGCTCGGGCCGCGGGGAAGCGTTTCGACGAGCAAGGCGCCCGCGGGGAAGGGGCGTCCGGGACCGACGGCGGGGTAACTTTCGGCCGAGGCGTTGGTGGATACCTCGGCCGGCGCGTCGAGGGCGAAGTGGCGCGAGCGCGCCACGGTGGCGCGGCGGGTGACGGTACCGAGCAGGGGTTTGAGGTCGAATGCCGGTGGGCTGGGGGTCGCGGCCGACGGCTCGGGGCTGTTCGGAGTCGTGGACCAGCCGTCGGAGGTGCTCGTGCCGGGCCGTGCATCGGGTGTCGATGCGCAGCCGCAGGCGAGAAAAATGGCGCTCCAGAGCAGCCGAAAGGGCTTGGTCACGGCCCGATGCTACCCTCGGTAGCGATGCAATCGAAATCCTCTGTCCCTCGGGGAGGTGCTTGGCGCTCCTTGCTTGGCCGGCTCGTCGTTGCTTTCGCGCTCCTCACGGCCGGCCTGGCGGCCGCGAGCGTGACCGAGGGTGTGGCTCTCGCGCAAAAGCGCCTGCAACGTGCATGGCTGGGGGTTGAGCTCGACTCGGCAGCAAGTGGAGATGTCGTCGCGCGGCACGTCGTTCGGGGCTCCCCAGCGGCCGCCGCGGGGCTCGCGGACGGGGACACGATCGTTTCGGTGGACGGTGTGGTCCTGGAGAGGCCTCGTCAGCTCGTGGCGCGCGTCGCGACTGTGGGGCCGGGGCGCACGGTCGAGCTCGTCATTCGGCGTGGCGGGGTGGAGTCCAAATTGGCTCCGATGTTGGTGGAGCACCCGGGGCCCGAGCAGATCATGCGGCTCGACAAAATCGGCGCGTTTGCGCCTTCGTGGGGGGCGTTGACGGCCGTCTCGGGGGCCCTCCCCGCGAGCGTCGCGAGCCTTCGGGGCAAGGTTGTGCTCGTCGATTTCTGGGCGACGTGGTGCGGCCCGTGTCGCCTTTCGATCCCTGAAATCGGCCGTCTTTATGGCGCCTACGAGTCCCAAGGTCTGGCGGTCGTCGCGATCACGACCGACGAGGTCGCGCTCGCCCAGCAGGGCGTCTCCACGCTCGGAATGAAATACCCGGTCGCCACCGACGTGGACATGAAGACGTCGCTTGCGTACTCGGTGTCGGCGCTGCCGACGATGTACGTGATCGATCGTCGCGGTGTTGTCCGCGACATCGTGATTGGATTCGATCCCACCCGCGACGCGCGTGTGGAGGAGCTCGTCAAGAAGCTCTTGGCGGAGCCTGCTCCGTAGGGTTTTTCTGCTGGGGTGGTCGCAGCTCGTCGACCGCGGTATGCGCCCAGCCATGGCGACGGATCAGAAGCTGCGCGAGACGATCGAACGGATCGAGCAAGGCGGCGCGAAGAAATATCACGACAAAAACGCCGAGACCGGCAAGCTCTTCGCTCGCAAGCGCATCGAGCTCTTGCTCGATGAGAGCTCGTTCGTGGAGGACGCGGTCCTTGCGAACGCGCTCGACGCGGATCTGCCTGCGGACGGTGTGGTGACCGGGATGGGGCGAATGCAGGGCCGTCCCGTGTGCGTGATGGCCAATGACTCCACCGTGAAGGCGGGCTCGTGGGGGCGGCGCACCGTCGAAAAAATCCTTCGTATTCAAGAGACCGCGATGCGGCTCAAGTGCCCCATCTTCTATTTGGTGGACTCGGCGGGGGCTCGAATTACCGACCAAATCGAGATGTTTCCAGGGCGACGCGGCGCGGGTCGCATCTTCTACAACCAGGTGACGATGAGCGGGATGGTCCCGCAGGTGTGCCTGCTGTTCGGTCCGTCGGCCGCGGGCGGGGCTTATATTCCGGCGTTTTGCGACATCGTCGTGATGGTCGATGGCAACGCCAGCATGTACCTCGGCTCGCCTCGCATGGCCGAGATGGTGATTGGCGAGAAGGTGAGCCTCGAAGAGCTCGGCGGCGCGCGCATGCATTGCTCGGTATCGGGCTGCGGCGATGCGCTCGTGAAGACCGAAGAGGACGCGATCGATTTTGCGCGGCGCTACATCGCGCTCATGCCGCAAAGCTCGGAAGAGCGCGCTCCCACCGTCGCGGCGGGGCATCCAAAACCGCATCAAACGCCGCTCGAACAGGTCATCCCCGTCGACGAGAACAAGCCCTTCGACATCATGGCGGTCGTCAACGCCATCATCGATGAGGGGACCTTCGTGGAGATCAAGAAGCTCTTCGCGAAGGAGATCGTCACCGGGCTCGCGCGCATCGAAGGGCGCGTGGTCGGCATTGTGGCGAATCAGCCCAAATACAAGGGCGGCGTGCTCTTCGTCGATTCGGCGGACAAGGCGGCTCGCTTCATTTGGTTGTGCGATGCGTCCAATATTCCGCTCGTTTATCTCGCCGATGTGCCCGGCTTCATGATCGGGACGGTGGTCGAAAAGCAGGG